>JAUWRE010000171.1 GCA_030610725.1 Candidatus Aerophobota bacterium
TACCTTTAAGCAAGACAATAGACGGAAAGAAGCTAGCTCTAAAACTAAAGAGAGAGCTATCCTGGTTGCATTAGAAGGAAGGAAATCTCAGGAGTGGACAGTAGCAGATTCCCTGGAAGAATTAACTCGCCTTGCGGAAACAACAGAAACAGAAATTGTGACTAAAATTGTCCAGAATCGTTCTCTTCCGGATAAGACTTTCTATGTTGGAAAGGGAAAAGTAGATGAACTACTTAATTTATCCCGGGAGACAAAAGCAGACTTAATTATTTTTGATGATGAGCTTACCCCTACCCAACAGCGTAATTTAGAAGAAAAGATAAGGGTAAAAATTATTGACCGTACCCAACTTATTCTTGATATCTTTGCCAAAAGAGCTCATTCTGGTGCAGGTAAATTACAGGTAGAGCTGGCACAGTTAACCTATTTACTTCCCCGATTGACCGGAAAAGGAATCTTCTTGTCTCGCCTGGGAGGAGGCATAGGAACGAGGGGACCAGGGGAAACCAGACTGGAAACTGACCGCCGCGAAATTAAAAAAAGAATCATTACTCTAAAAAGAAAATTAGGAAAGCTCGAACAACAAAGAGAGCTTTTAAAGAAAAACCGAAACAAAAAATCCTACTATACAGCGGCAGTTATAGGATACACTAATGTAGGAAAATCCACTCTTCTTAACGCTCTTACCAAAGCAAGAATAAAAGTGGATGATAAGCTTTTTGCCACTTTGGATCCTACAACGCGCAAGATAATCCTGCCTAATAATCAATTTCTACTCCTTACAGACACTGTAGGTTTCATTAATAAATTGCCTCATCATCTGGTAGCTTCCTTCCGGGCTACCCTGGACGAAATTGAGGAGGCAGATATTCTTATTAACGTTCTTGACGCTTCCCACCCCAAGCTAGAAGAGCAAAATAGAGCAACCTATTCAGTATTGAAAGAGCTTAAGGCAGATAATAAGCCTATTATTAACATCTTAAACAAGATTGACCTGATTGATAATGGATATAGACTTTCTCGTCTTCACAGAAATCTGGACTCCCCCATAGCTATCTCAGCCTTGCAAAAAAAAGGCCTGGAAAAACTTATCCAGAGAATAAGCAAAACCCTGGAAGAAAAAAGGGTCTATGCTGAATTTACCTTTCCTTACCAAAGAAATGACCTGATATCCCTCATTTATTCAAGGGGAGAGATTATAGAAAAGAACTATTCAAAAAACGAAGTGACTCTGAAAGTAAGATTAAACAAATCTTTAGCCGATAAATTGGTCAAATACAAAAAGAAAAGAGCACATCGAGAAGGAGAAAAAGATAAATGAGGCTAGCTCTAGGAGCAGACCACGCAGGATACGAACTAAAAGAAGAACTAAAAGATTTTCTCAAGCAAAAAGAAATAGATTATTATGATTTTGGCACCTATGATACTAAATCTACTGACTATTCAGATTGGGGAATTAAAGTGGCCGAGGCAGTAGCAGGGGGCAAATTTGAAAGGGGAATTCTCATTTGTGGAACAGGATTGGGAATGTGCCTTATGGCAAACAAAGTCCCCGGAATTAGAGCCACTCCTTGCTATGGAGTTTTTAGCGCTCGCCTTTCCCGTGAACACAACAACTCCAATATACTAGTTCTGGGCGGACGAATAACGGGAAAAGACCTGGCTAAACAAATAGTAGAAGAATGGCTAGAAGCAAAATTCAAAGAAGGAAGACATAAAAGACGCCTTGACAAAATTACTAAAATAGAAAACAAATATCTAAGGGAGTAGTATCGTGGGTAGGGTATGGATTGAAGGAATACTTTTAGTGAGTTGTGTGGTACTATCAGCTTTTTTCTCGGGCTCAGAAATCGCTCTCTCTTCGCTGGACAAATTAACTTTAAAAAGGTTAATTAAAGAGAAGGGAAAGAAAGGACGCCAGGTAGAATTTTTATTAACAAAACCTTCCCGCTGGCTGATTACTATTTTGATTGGCAATAATTTCGTTAATATCGCTGCTGCTAGTCTGGCTACTCTTCTGGTGCAAGAAATAGTAAAAGGAACAGCAGGCCAGGTTGTCGGCATCGCTACAGGAATGATGACCTTTGTAATCCTCATCTTTGGAGAAGTCCTTCCTAAGAGCTATTGTCAACACCACGCCGAAAAAATCTCTGTTAAAGTAGCCAGGCCAATCTTTTTGCTTTCTAAAATCTTGAGCCCACTGGTTAGGGCTCTTACCTTTTTCACCCAGACCGTCCTCAGGCTCAGCGGAACAGAGGAAATCAAGAGAAGTCGTCTGATTACCGAAAGGGAAATCCATGCCCTTATCGACCTGGGGCAGGAAGAGGGAGCCCTGGAGGAGCAAGAAGAAGAATTGGTTCATAGCGCCTTAGAATTTGATGAAACTCAGGCAAAGGAGATAATGGTTCCTCGTACCAATATGGCCTGCATAAATGAAGAAGCAAGCCTAATAGAACTGGCAGACCTCATAAAAAAGGCGGGATACTCAAGAATTCCTGTTTATCAAAAAAATATAGATAATATAACCGGCATTGCTTATGCCAGGGATTTATTGAATTTCATCAATAACCTAAGCAAAGAAAACAAAGTAAAAGAAATTATGCATCCTCCTATTTTTGTTGCCTACACTATCAATTTAGGTAGGCTGTTTCGCAAACTCCAGAAAGAGAAGACCCACTTAGCTATTATAGTAGATGAATATGGTGGAGTAGCAGGAATGCTAACCATAGAAGACTTATTGGAAGAGATAGTGGGAGAAATCGAGGATGAATATGACAGAGCAGAAGAAAAGATAACTATTTTGAAAGATGGAGCTGCTTTAATAAAAGCAGAGACAGATATTGACGAGATTAATGAAAAACTGGGCACCCATCTGCCAGAGAAAACAGATGCCTTTGAATCAATAGGTGGATTCATCTTTGATGTTCTGGGAAGAATTCCGGTAAAGGAAGAGATAATCGAATGGAAAAACTTGAAAATAAGAATAGTGGATGCAGACGGAAGACACATAAAGAAAGTCAGAATCTGGCAAAAGGCTAAAGGAGGGAGCGAAAAATAACAAATGGTCTTGACTATGGGAGCAAATGTCCCAATAGTAACTGCAACTTTTTATTTAACTATAGAACATTAAACCTTTTGCTATACGCTATCCGCTAAACGCTTTTCTTCAATTTCACCCGCTTTGCTAAGGGCGAATTTGGTGAAGAAGGGACCGATGATTTCATAGACTATGGTTGTGACCATAATGGTGGTAAAGACAATTCCACCCAGGGGAGAAAACTCTACCTTAGCAATTAAAGCTAGTCCCAGAGCCACACCAGCTTGTGGAATTAATCCAAAACC
>JAUWRE010000015.1 GCA_030610725.1 Candidatus Aerophobota bacterium
GGATGGGACGTTCAAAGAAGAAAGGTTTTTATGTTGAGCCCTCTTTATTAAAGAAGATAGAAAAAATGAAGAAAGGCAAAAAGGAATCTATTAAAACTTGGTCGCGCCGGTCTATGATTACACCTGATTTTGTAGGTTATACCTTCGCTGTCCATAATGGAAAAGACTTTCGTAATGTCTATATTACTGAAGATATGGTTGGACATCGATTAGGCGAATTTTCTCCTACACGTAAATTCGGTCGTCATGGAGCGCATACAAAGAGGACTATAACAGTAAAATAATATCTCGTTGCTCGTTGCTCGTTGCTAGTCGCTCGCAGGAAAGGAACAAACAAGTCACGAGGAAGGATGAACTCTGATGTTCGGGTCTCGAAGGTTCGAGAAGCAGAAATTCCTCTTTTTTTATCTAAAGACAGAATATTGCGCGTAGAACTGCTTTTTACGAGCAACTAGCAACGAGCAACTAGCGACGAAACATGGGGTTTATTAATGCAAGTAAGTGCAATAGCGAAATATATACGAGTATCTCCGGCAAAAGTGAGGAGAGTTGCTAATCTTATTCAGAATAAACAAGCAGAAGAAGCCATGAAAATTTTGGATTTCGTTCATTCTGACAATGCTCGAACAATAAAGAAAGTTTTGAAATCAGCTATGTCCAATGCCCAAAATAATTTTGAACTAGATTCAAAAACTCTCTACGTTAAAAAAGCTCTTGTAGACAAAGGGCCTACTTTCAAGAGAATGAAACCCAGAGCAAGAGGTAGAGCTGATTCAATAAAAAAGAGAACTTCGCATATTACTGTAATCCTTGAAGGGAGAGGGGGTTAGGCAGTTGGGACAAAAGGTTAATCCGAGGGGGTTTAGGTTAGGCATAACTGAAGAGTGGAGGAGTCGGTGGTATGAAGAAAAGAATTATTCCCATCATCTCCTTGAGGATTTTAGAATTCGCCAATTTCTCGAGGAAAAATTTAGGAGAGCGGGCGTCTCCAAAATCGTAATAGAAAGAGCTGTGAATAAAATACGAATAAATGTTTTTGCTGGTCGTCCTGGCATCGCCATAGGAAAAAAAGGAGATACAATTGGGAGAGTTAAAAAGGATCTGGACAAATTAACAGGAGATGCTAATGTTTTTTTGAATGTGCAAGAAATAACTCAGCCAGATCTAGATGCTAAACTAGTAGCGGACAAAATAGCCTTTCAGTTGCAGAGAAAGACGGGGACAAAGAGAATTGTAAGAGAGGCTATTACGCGCGTTATGGCTGCAGGTGCAGAGGGAGTCAGGATTACTTGCAAAGGCAGAATTGCTGGAGCAGAAATTGCCAGGAAGGAATGGATGAAAGAAGGAAGAATTCCTTTGCACACCTTAAGGGCTAAAATTGATTACGGATGTGCTACTTCTCACACAAGCTATGGATGTATTGGAATAAAAGTTTGGATATACACGGGAGAAGTTTTACCTACTTTGCCCGAGGAGAAATTTGATAATGAGACTTCAGCCGAAAAGAGTAAAATACAGAAAAGTTCAGAAGGGTAAGTTAAGAGGTAGGGCCACACGTGGAACAAAGTTGAACTTCGGAGAATACGGTTTAATGGCCCAAGAAACCAAGTTGGTCACTGCTAGCCAGATAGAGGCAACTAGAGTTACCATAGTTCGCTCTGTAGGACACGAGGGCCGTCTTTGGATCAGGATTTTTCCTTATAAAGTAATGACCAGGAAGCCTCTGGAGACTCGTATGGGCAAAGGTAAAGGAGAACCTGACCATTGGGTAGCACCGGTTAAGGCAGGAAGGATTTTGTTTGAGTTAGGAGGAATAGGAGAGAGAAGAGCAAAGGAGGCTTTCCGATTGGCTTCTCGTAAACTTCCTCTTAAAACCAGAATTATTTCCTCTGAATTATGGAGGTAGTTATGAAAATAGAAGAGTTAAGGGATTTATCCAGAGAGGAACTGCAGGAGCATCTTAAGAGTGCTCAAGGTAAATTATTTAGTTTGAAGATAGAGGCAGCTCAGGGAAGGGAAGCAAATTCTTCTAATATTAAAGAAGCAAAAATAACAATATCTAGAATAAAGACTGTCCTACGCAAAAGGGAATTAGAGAAGGGAGGAAAGTTTGAGCAATAGAGCAAAAGAGAGGACGGGGAAAGTGGTAAGTGATAAAATGGATAAGACAGTAGTAGTGCTTATCAAACGTGAATTTGCTCATCCTATGTATAAGAAAAAAATAGTAAGAAGCAAAAGAGTAAAGGTTCATGATGAGCTTGATAAATGTCGTAAAGGTGACATAATAACAATAAGAGAGGGTAGACCCTTAAGCAAGGGAAAATGCTGGCGAGTAACTAAGATTTTAAGATCAGAAGAAAAAGAAAACGCATAGCCCTGGATGCTATAGGCTGGCTTTTTAGTAAAGAAGAGGAGATAGGATGATTCAACGTGAAACTGAGCTCGTGGTGGCAGATAACACAGGAGCAAAGAAAATAAAATGCATAGGAGTGCCAGGAGGGTCAGCACGTCGTTATGCGCGATTAGGCGATGTGATAGTAGCTTCAGTGAAGAAGACTGTTCCTAATAGTGAAATAAAAAAAGGTGAAGTAGTCAAAGCAGTAGTGGTAAGGACTAGAAAATCTTCGCGAAGAAAAGATGGCTCGTATATAAGTTTTGATGAGAATGCAGGAGTACTAATCGATGCTGCTGGAAATCCGAGAGGGACAAGGATTTTCGGTCCAGTGACCCGGGAATTAAGAGAGAAAAATTTTATGAAGATAATCTCTCTGGCACCGGAAGTAGTTTAAGAGCCGTCGCTAGTTGCTCGTTGCTCGTATCTAGCAAAAAGACCAAAATACACAATGCCATACTATTCACAGGACACAGTTTATCATTTGCAATTTTGGAGCGTCGAAGGTTTTGGAATTAGGCTATACTTTTTCTTTTCGAGCGACAAGCAACCAGCAACGAGCGACGAAAACTAAGGGGTGAAGTGGTGCTTAAAATAAAGACAGGTGATGAAGTAGTAGTTATTTCTGGCAAAGACAAAGGAAGACGGGGTAAGGTGACTTCTGTAGTTCCTGGAAAGAATAAGTTAATGGTGGAACATATTAATATTACCAAGAAGCATATCAGACCTACTCGGAAAGGGCAGCAAAGTGGAATAGTGGAGAGGGAAGCCCTTCTTTCTATTAGTAAAGTAATGCTAATATGTTCACGTTGTGGAAAGAAGAGTAGGGTAGGAATAAAACTTCTAAAGCAGGGAACGGATGAAAGGGGAAAGCTGAGGTTTTGTAAAAAATGTGGAGAGGTAATTGATTAGAAAGGAAAAGAGCATTGGCTAGACTTAAGGAAATTTATGAAAAAGAAATTATTCCCTCAATGATGAAAAAGTTTGGTTATAAGAATTCTATGATGGTCCCTCGAGTTAAGAAGGTCTGTCTTAATATGGGAGTAGGTAGTGCTAAAAATGATCCTAAGACACTTGAATCAGCCAAGAAAAGCCTGGCTTTGATTAGTGGCCAGCAACCTGTGGTCACCAGGGCAAAAAGGTCTATTGCTGGTTTTAATCTAAGGCAAGATACTCCTATAGGTTGTAAGGTTACTATGCGGGGATATAGAATGTATGAATTCCTGGATAGACTATTTAATCTAGCTATTCCCAGGATTAAGGACTTTCAAGGAATATCTCTTGACCAATTTGATAATAGAGGTAATTTTACCCTGGGTTTAACAGAACAGTTAGTCTTTCCGGAGATCTCTTATGACGAGGTAGGAGTAATTTATGGTTTATCTGTGGCTATAGTTACCACAGCTGGAAATGATGAGGAAGCCAGGGAATTACTTACTTCCTTAGGGCTACCTTTCAAAGACCGTATCTAGTATCTCGTATCTGGTGAATCGGAAAGAAAGAAAAAAGAGTCTAAGTTCTGGATACTCGTAAAAGAAGAGAGCCAAATAACGAGGGACAAAACGAGTATCGAGCATCAAGATATGAGATACGGATTTAACCAGAAAGAGGAAAAAAATGGCGAAGAAGGCTTTAATAGAGAAGAGTAAGAGGAAACCAAAATTTGATGTTCGTGCTCGTAACAGATGTCAGATTTGTGGACGGCCCAGAGGCTATATCAGAAAATTTGCTTTATGTAGAATTTGTTTTCGAGAACTAGTTCATGAGGGAGTAGTACCTGGGGTAAAAAAAGCCAGCTGGTAAAAAGATAGCGTTTAGCGGATAGCGCATAGGGAAAACATAAAACCATAGGGGATAATTCAGAGACTTTAATCAATGAACAATGAGAAAGTAAATTTTTGAATTTTGAATTGTAGTTTTTCGCTTTAATGATTTATCCTATACGCTAAACGTTACCCGCTATACGTTAGAAATGAATTATCTTGAAATATTCCTGGCTAAAAAAAGAGGAGGAAAATGCTTACCGATCCAATTGCTGATTTACTAACTCGAATTAGAAACGCTGTTACGCTTTCTAAGGCTAAAGTCGAACTCCCTAATTCTAAGATGAAGGGGGCTATATGCCTAGTTTTAAAAAAAGAAGGTTTCATCGGAGGGCATAATGTTATAAGGCAGGGGAAGAAAAAGATACTTCAGATATATTTGAAGTATTCTGAAGAGGGAGAACCCATAATTACTTATTTGGGACGAGTGAGTAAACCAGGAAGACGGGAATATATCAAGAAGGAAGACGTACCTGGGATGATAAGAGGAGGGCTGGGTATTTGTATTCTATCAACTTCCAAAGGAGTTGTTGCTAATCTAGAAGCACGTAAATTGGGAGTAGGAGGAGAGATTCTTTGTTATGTATGGTAGAAATTTCGTTGCTCGTTGCTAGTTGCTAGTTGCTCGAAAAGAAGGAAGAAGTATGCTCTCCAGAGGGTAAACCCTAGATGCTTGTGCCTTCTTCCCTCGGGGAGAAGGAGGGATGAGGGGGAGCACGAGATACGAGCAACCAGCGACTAGCAACGAGCAACGAATTAGAGAGGGAGTTCATTATGTCTAGAGTGGGGAGGGAACCTATTCCTATTCCAGAAAAAGTAGAAGTGACAATAGGAGAGGGCAAGATTAAGGTAAAAGGTCCTCAGGGAGAATTAGAAAGAGAAATACCTTCTGGCTTAGAAGTGGTTGTAGAAAACAATCAGATTTTGGTTAAAAGGTTTAAAGAAGATAAACAAACCAAATCTTTGCATGGAACTATACGTAGCCTTATTTTTAATATGGCAAAGGGTGTTTCAGAGGGGTTTGAGAAGTTTCTGGAAATTGTGGGTAGAGGTTATAGAGCTACATTAGAGAACAAAACCCTATCTCTAAGTGTGGGGTATTCTCATCTTGTCAAATATATTCCTCCGGAAGATACAAAAATAGAGCTAATTAGCCCCACTTCACTCAGAATTTTTGGCTGTGATAAGCAGAGAGTAGGGGAAATTGCGGCGGAGATTAGGTCTTTCAAGAAACCCGAACCATATAAGGGAAAAGGGATCAGGTATAAGGGAGAGGTTATAAGACGCAAGGCAGGTAAGGCTGCACTAGCAACTAAAGGACAATAGAAGAATATAAAATGGGCGAATATGTGAAAGATAAATACAGGCAAAGAGAGAAAAGAAGAAAAAGAGTCCGAAAGAAAATCTTTGGTACCGGGAATAGACCGAGACTATCAATTTATAAAAGCAATAGATATCTTTATCTTCAGTTGATAGATGATGAGGAAGGGAGAACATTACTTTTTCTTTCTTCATCAGGTGCTCCCTATAAAAAGGGAAACTGTGCTAAGAGTCTAGGGATAGCCAGGAAGATGGGCAAAGACTTAGCTGAACAAGCGAAGAAAAAGAAGATAGAACAGATGGTTCTTGATAGAGGTCCTTACCAATATCACGGACGAATAGAATATTTGGCAGAAGCAATACGAAAGCAGGGAATAAAGATATGAAAGACGTTAAAAGGCCGTATCTCGTTGTTCGTATCTCGTATCTCGGTGAAAAAGGAAAAAAGAGCGTAAATACAAAGCTAAAACTTAAAATCAAGCCAAAAGAAGTAAGTGGCATGTTATACAGGATAATTTGTTTCATGTGCTATATGTCATACTAGATACCAGATACGATTCACGAGATACGAATTAGGGGGGTTGAATAGTGCAGAGGTCAAAAGAAAAAGATAATAATGTAAAGGAAGAGGGCGGTCAACTAGAAGAGAAATTAATAAGGGTGCGGAGAGTTTTTACTGTAGTTAAAGGAGGCCGGACTATAGGGTTTAATGCTTTGGTAGTGGTGGGCAATCGAAAAGGTAAGGTAGGTCTTGGTTTAGGAAAGGCTAAAGAATTAGTCGAAGCCATAAGGAAAGGAAGAAAAAAAGCAGAGAGGAATACGATCTATGTTTCTCTTAGAAATAATACTATTCCTCATGAAATAATAGGAAAGTATGGAGCAGGGCAAGTTTTTCTTAAACCAGCTTCTTCTGGAACAGGAGTTATTGCTGGAGAGACAGTGAGAGCGGTAGTAGAGCTAGCTGGAATAAAAGATATCTTGAGCAAGTCTTTACGGAGTAATAACCCTCTTAATCTAGCTAAGGCTACAATTGAGGGACTAAGAAACCTAAGAGATCCTGATAAGGTTATTAGATTACGAAAAAGGAACCATCGATGAATGCATCGTTATTGACACCTCCTTCTGGAGCTACTCATAGAAGGAAAATAGTAGGCAGAGGGCCTAGTTCAGGGCATGGCAAAACATCTACACGGGGACACAAAGGACAAAAGGCTCGTTCGAAAGTTGCTCTCTGGTTTGAAGGGGGGCAGATGCCTCTTACTCGCAGAGTTCCTAAAAGAGGTTTTACCAGTGTCCTTAAACAGAGAAACCAAATAGTCAATGTTAAGGATTTGAATATATTTCAAAAGGATGTTGTTGTTAGTCCAGAATTATTGATAAAAACAGGGCTAGTGAAGAAAAAAGGCAAAATTAAGATATTGGGCAAAGGAAAGCTTAATCTAGCCTTGGAAGTAAAGGCTCATCAATTTTCCAAAGAAGCTGAGAGGAAAATAAAGGAAGCAGGGGGAAAAATAGAGGTTATTTCATGCTAGAGAGATTTCAGAATATTTTTAGAATTCCGGAGCTGCGCAGAAGAATCCTTTTTACATTAGGTGTGTTTGTAGTTTTCAGGTTTGGCATTTTTGTTCCTATCCCAGGGATAAATGTAGATGCTCTTGCCCAAAGTGCTATCTTTGAAACAGGAGCCTTCGGCTTAATGAATATTTTCGGTGGTGGGGCCCTTAGCCGAATGTCTATTTTTGCTATGGGAATAATGCCTTATATTAGTACTTCAATTATTATGCAGCTTTTAACCGTAGCTATACCTCAGCTTGAACGGTTGAGCAAGCAAGGAGAAGAGGGAAGACAGAAAATCACTCAGATTACCAGGTATGCTACTTTACCCATCGGTGCTATTCAGGCGGTAACATTAGCCTATATGATTCAAAACATGGAGAACGGGGCTTTTGTAATTATCAGGGGACCAGCTTTTATCTTTTCTGCTGTGGTGACCTTACTTGCAGGGACTATATTTATAATGTGGCTGGGGGAGAAGATTACTGAAAGGGGTATAGGTAATGGGATTTCCTTAATAATTTTTGCTGGAATTGTAGCTCAGCTACGTCCAGCTGCCGGAAGTATTAGTAGCTTACTGAGCGTTGGAGAGATAACTCCCTTCCGTATTTTTCTTTTTGCTTTAATTAGTATTTTTGTGATTGCAGCTGTAGTAGTCATTTATGAAGCGGAAAGACGAATTCCTATTCGTTATGCCAGAAGAATAGTAGGAAGAAAGGTTTATGGAGGACAGACTTCTTATATCCCTATCCGTGTAGGGGGAGTAGGAGTGATTGCCATAATTTTTGCTATAGCTATCTTAATGTTGCCTTCTACCGTAGTCAGATTTATTCCTCATCCTATTACACAGCAGATTGCTGGGTGGCTGAGTCCAGGGGCATCATTGTATTATGTTCTGCTTGCTTTAGCGGTAGTTTTGTTTACTTTTTTCTATACAGCGATTGTCTTTAATCCAGTAGAGGTAGCAGATAATATGCGTCGGTACGGGGGGTTTATTCCTGGACTCCGCCCAGGGAAACCGACCGCTGAGTATATCACAGCTGTTCTTACTCGGGTTACTTTTGTTGGTGCTATATTTTTTGCTTTTATTGCCATACTTCCTGAGATAGTTAATAGGGAACTCTTGCGTCAAAGTCTTCCTTTTGGGGGAACTTCCATTCTTATTGCGGTAGGTGTAGCCCTGGATACAGCGCAACAGCTAGAATCTCACCTTTTGATGCGACATTATAAGGGATTTATGAAAACAGGGAGATAACAGATATGCATCTGGTCTTGTTGGGCGCTCCCGGGGCAGGCAAAGGCACGCAAGTAGAAAGACTGAAAGACAAGCTAGGCCTCGTATATGTAGCTGCAGGAGACCTATTGAGGAAAGCAGTTAAGGAGAGGACTCTCTTGGGTCAGAAAGCTGAAAATTTTATCAAACAGGGAAGACTTGTTTCTGATGATATTGTTTTAGAACTTCTAGAAGATAAAATAAGAGAGGAAAAGAAAGGGTTTATTTTAGACGGTTTTCCTCGTAACCTATTTCAGGCAAAAAAATTAGATGAAATTCTGCATAGGGAAAATAGAAGACTTGATTTAGTGATTAATCTGGAGGTAAAAGAGTCTACTATCATAGAGCGGTTGAGTAGGCGGTTGGTCTGTTCTAGTTGTGGTCGCATATATAACAAAGAAAATTTGGGAGGTTTTAGCAGTACCTGTCGGGTTTGTGGAGCTTCTTTTTTCCAGAGGGATGATGATAATCCAGAAGCAATCAAGGAGAGAATAAAGACCTATTTGAAGCATACCCATCCTTTGATTAGCTATTACAGGAAGAAAAAGATTTTGTATAATATTGAAGGAGAGCAGTCACCGGAGGAGATTACTCAAGAAATATTGAATTTTCTGGGCAAAAAGGAAAAAATTTGACCAAAGAGGAATTGATTAAGACATCAGGAGTTGTTTTAGAGACATTACCCAACGCTACCTTTAGGATAGAGCTGACCAATGGTCGTAGAGTGCTAGCTCATGTGTGTGGTAAGATGAGAATGAAGTTTATCAGAATACTTCCAGGTGATAGAGTTAGCCTGGAGGTTTCTCCCTATGATTTATCACGGGGAAGAATTGTATATAGGGAAGGAAAAGGCAAGTGAAAGTTAGGTCTTCAGTGAAAAGGATGTGTAAGAAGTGTAAGGTAGTGAGGAGAAAAGGAGTAGTGCGGGTTATCTGTGAAAATCCAAAACATAAGCAACGTCAAGGGTAGAGGGAGGAATAAATGGCTCGAATCGCTGGAGTAGAAATTCCACCTAATAAGAAGATAAGAATAGGGCTGACTTCTATTTATGGGATTGGGTACTCACTGACTAAAGAGATTATTTCTAAGACTGGCGTTAATCCAGATACGCAAGGGAAGAATCTAACTGAAGATGAGGTGAACAAACTACGTAGGATTATCGAAAATGATTACAAGATAGAAGGGGAACTTAGAAGACAGGTCAGTTCGGATGTTAGCAGACTGATACATATCGGATGTTACAGGGGGATTCGGCATAAGAAAGGTCTGCCGGTGAGAGGGCAGAGAACAAGGTCGAATGCTAGATCCCGCAAGGGACCCCGAAGGACACTGGGTAAAAAGAAAAAAGGAACGAAATAGGAGAGCAAGATGCCTAGAAAAAAAGGCGAAAAGACAAGGAAGAAGAAGAAGACAATGAAAATGGAGGAGGCAGTAGCTTATATTCATTCTACCTTCAATAATACCATAATTACTATGACCGATTTACAAGGAGATGTTCTTTGTTGGTGCTCAGCAGGTGAGGTGGGTTTCAAGGGGACAAAAAAGGGAACTCCCTTTGCTGCCCAAAAGACAGCCGAGAATATAGTTAAAAAAGCTCAAGAGGGATTCGAAATTACAAAAGTGAAGGTAATAGTGAAAGGTCCAGGTTCAGGAAGAGAAACTGCTATTAGGACCCTACAAGCAGCTGGCTTAAAGGTTATTTCTATCATAGAGGCAACTCCCATTCCTCATAATGGGTGTCGTCCTCCCAAGAAAAGAAAAGTATAAATTCGTTGCTCGTTGCTGGTTGCTAGTCGCTCGAAAAGAAGAGAGCGTAAAACGTAGAGCAGAAAATGCAAAAGAATGACGTAAAATTCAAAATCAGATTCAAAGAAAGAAAAACAGGTTTAGGTTTTCAATTATGGTTTTTCGCTTTTAGTTCTTTGCTTTACGCTTTATTGGGTACGAGCAACCAGCAACCAGCAACCAGCAACGAGATACGAGAAAGGAGGATTTATTGGCACGAGATATAGAAAGCAAATGCAAGAAATGCCGCAGGCTAAAAGTAAAACTTTTCTTGAAAGGGGAAAGGTGTTATTCAGATAAATGTGGTCTGGAGAAAAAGAAATCAGAGAGGTTTGTGCG
>JAUWRE010000002.1 GCA_030610725.1 Candidatus Aerophobota bacterium
TATAACCTACAAAATCAGGTGTAATCATAGACCGGCGCGACCAAGTTTTAATAGATTCCTTTTTGCCTTTCTTCATTTTTTCTATCTTCTTTAATAAAGAGGGCTCAACATAAAAACCTTTCTTCTTTGAACGTCCCATCCTCTTCTCCCTATTCTTAGTGTTTAGTTGTTAGTTGTTAGTTATTTTTATTCGTAGTTTATGGTACGAAAATTTTAGTCAATGAACTACGAACCACTCACATTATTTCTTTTTTTCAAGATTGCGGACTTTATCGCGAGCGATGTAATTGAGATTGCTTCACTCCGTTCGCAATCACAGCAAAAGAATCATAACTTACAAGTCAAACGGAACAGACCACAACTTTCACTATTCACCAAACACGATATACGATATACTAAATACGATATACTATTTTTTATTTCTTCTTTCTTCTTTGAACAATTAACTTATCAGAGGCCTGTCTTTTCTTTCGAGTCTTTTTCCCTTTAGTAGGTTGGCCCCAAGGAGTTACCGGGTGTCTTCCCGGACCACTTCGACCTTCCCCTCCTCCGTGCGGATGGTCTACAGGATTCATTGCTGATCCCCGTACTCGAGGACGTCTACCTAACCACCTGGACCTACCAGCTTTACCGATAGTGATATTCTCATGTTCTAAATTTCCCACTTGACCCAGAGTAGCATTACATTCCAAATGAACTAACCTTATCTCTTTAGAAGGAAGTTTAATTTGAGCAAACTTTCCCTCTTTACTTAAAAGCTGAGCACTTGTCCCGGCAGCCCTGACTATCTGACCTCCCTTTCCTTTTTTTAATTCAATATTGCAAACAAGACTTCCTTCAGGGATTTCTCGCAAGGGAAGAGTATTCCCCTCTTTTATGGGAGCTTTCTCCCCCGAAATAACTTCATCCCCCACCTTCAACTTCAGGGGAGCAATGATATATCTTTTCTCTCCATCCTTATAGTGCAAGAGAGCGATTCTTGCCGAGCGATTAGGATCATATTCAATTGAGGCAACATAGGCTGGAATCCCTACTTTGTCTCTTTTGAAATCAATCAAACGATATCTTCTTTTTACTCCTCCTCCTTTATGTCTGACACTGATTCTACCTTGATTATTTCTCCCCCCTTTTTTCACTAGACTAACCAACAGGCTCTTTTCTGGCTTTTTTCTGGTAATATTAGAAAAGTCAAATCCACTCCTGTGTCTTCTACCAGGAGAAGTAGGTTTATATTTCTTTACAGGCATTCTAGGCTCCTAAATCCTCTATAACCTCTCCCTCTTTCAATCTTACTATAGCTTTTTTCCAGCGAGGAATTTTTCCTATCTCTCGACCCCGCCATTTCTTACTTTTTCCCCTTGCATGCATAGTCCTGACACTTTCCACTTTTACTTTGAACAACTCCTCCACCGCTTTTTTAATCTCAATTTTATTTACCTTTAAAGGAACCTCAAAGAGATATTTATTCTCTGTTAATAATTGGGTCCCTTTCTCTGAGACTATAGGCCGCGAAATAATAGACTGAGGAACTTTATTCATTTTTCACTCTCTTGGTCACCGTATCTAATGCCCCTTTAGTTAAACATAAAGTATGATGGGAAAGTATATCGTATCCACAAATATTAGAAGAGTAAGAAAGAGTCAACTCTTTTAGATTAGAACACGACCTAACTACTTTTTTATCCCATTTATTCAAAACCAGTAAAGTCTTTTCCTTTAAATTGAATTTTTGCAAAAATTCCACCATTTCCTTAGTTTTTCCTTTGGTGACACTTATCTTGTCTATGACCAGAAGATTTCCTTCTTTAGTTTTCTTTCTCAGGCTAGATTGCAAAGCTAGTCGCTTTACTTTCTGGGGCAGAGAATATTTACATTTTCTGGGTTGAGGTCCAAAAATAATTCCCCCACCCACCCAAAGGGGTGAGCGATTAGTTCCTGCCCTGGCTCTCCCCGTGCCTTTTTGAGCCCATGGCTTCCTACCTCCTCCTCTTACCTTAGCTCGATTCTTGCTAGAAACCGTACCCTGATGTTGGGCAGCTTCATAAGCTAAAATAGCCTCTCTTAGAACAGATTGCCTAACCTCCCCTCCAAAGATATCATCATCTAAAGTGACTTTCTCTATTTCTTTTCCCTGCATATTATAAACTTTTAGTTCCATATTTAGATACCTAAGGGGAGAAGTGCGTCCCCTCAGCGGCCTTCGGCCTGCTCCTCCATTCTCGTATCTCATATCTCGATGCTCGATACTGGATACTCGTTTTGGTTTCATTTCTTGCTTTTCATCTTTCTTCTTTTACGAGTATCGAGCATCTAGTATCGAGTATCAAAGTACTTCAATCAACAGCAGTTTAAAAAATTCCAATGGCGCTAATTAGTCTTTTTTATAATTAACAAACTTCCTTTAATTCCGGGCAAACTTCCCCTGATCAAAAGAAGGTTCTCTTTCTTGTCTACCTTTACTATTTCTAGATTACGAACTGTCTTTTTCTCTGCTCCCATCTTTCCAGGCATTTTTTTACCTTTAAATACTCGAGAAGGATCAGCAGAAGCACCTATAGAACCAGGCCGGCGACGCCAACCTCCTGCTCCATGAGAAGCAGGACCTCCTTTAAAACCATATCTCTTAACCACACCGGCAAATCCTTTTCCCTTAGAAATACCAACAACATCAACTAAATCCCCTTCTTTGAAAACATCTACTCTAATCTCATCTCTAATCTTTAAATTACCGATATCCTTCACCCTTATCTCCCTCAAGTATTTCTGAGGACGAACTTCACTCTTTCTAAAGTGCCCTAACTCTGGCTTGTTAACTCGATTCTCATTTACTTCTAAAAAACCTAATTGAATAGCATTGTAGCCATTCTTTTCTTTTACTTTTCTCTGGACTATTATGCAAGGTCCTGCTTCCACAATAGTTATAGGGATAAGAACATTTTCATCAAATATTTGAGTCATTGCAAGTTTTCTACCTAATATTACCTTACTCATAATTTGACCTCTACATGCACGCCCGTAGGAAGATTCATCCCCATCAGTGCATCAACTGTTTTAGGATTAGATTCTAAAATATCTATCAGTCTTTTGTGCAGTCGGATCTCAAATTGCTCCCGGGCATCCTTGTCAGCATGAGGAGATTTTATCACTGTAAATCGGCTAATTTTAGTGGGTAGAGGAATGGGACCACAGATCTTAGCCCCTGTTCTTTCTATCGTTTCGATAATCCGCTTAACTGATTGATCTATTATTTTATGGTCATAAGCCTTTAACTTAATTCTGATCTTCTGTTTAGGCATTCTTTCCCCCTTGCCCAATAATTGTTTCAGCTCTATCGGAAGGCACTTCTTCATAACGATAGAACTCTATGTTCGGGATACCCTTTCCTTGAGTCAATGAACGTAACTTAGTAACATAATCAAATAACTCAGCCAACGGAACATAACCACTAATATAATAGATGGTTCCTTTGAGTTCTGTATGATAAATTCTGCCCCGCCGACTGACAATATCTCCTATTACCTCACCCATAGAATCCTGGGGAATCCTTATCTCTAGCTTCATCACAGGTTCTAGTAAATAAGGATCGGCCTGTCGAGATGCTTTTTTGAAAGCAATAGAGGCAGCAGTTCTAAAGGCGAACTCTGAGGAATCTACCGCATGATACGAACCATCGAGAAGAGTAGCCTTAACATTAACCATCGGATAACTTGCCAGGACACCAACTCTCATAGTTCGCTCAACTCCTTTTTTTATTGCCGCTATAAACTCTTTAGGAATGACCCCTCCTTTAGTTTTATCCAGGAAGGTTTTCTGGCCATTCTCTATCGGTTCAACCTCAAGCTCTACATCACCATACTGCCCTCTACCCCCACTTTGATGAATATATTGACCCCTGGCGGAAGCTCTCTTTCTTATAGCCTCCTTATAAGCAATCTGAGGTTTGCCACTATTTACTTCAATATTAAACTCTCGTCTAAGTCTGTCCAGCATGATTTCAAGATGAAGCTGACCCATACCCGAAATTATAGTCTGCCCTGTCTCCTCATTCTGGTTAATCTTGAAAGTAGGATCTTCCTGAACTAATTTATGTAAAGAACCATACAATTTATTTTCATCTGTTTTTGTCTTTGGCTCAATGGCTATGGAAATAACCGGTTCAGCGAATTCCATCCCTTCAAAAATTATGGGATTACTATTCCCACAAAGGGAATCCCCTGTATCAATGCTTCTGGGCCCTACAATCCCTCCTATATCACCAGCAGCAATCTCCTTTCTTTCCTTTCGATAGTTAGCATGCATCTCTAGAATCTTAGCAATTCTCTCTTTTCTATTTTTAGTAGAGTTATAGACAAAGGAGCCTTTCTCTATTCTCCCAGAATAAACCCTCAGATAGGTCAACCTGCCTACATAAGGGTCTGTTACTACCTTAAAAGCCAGAGCAGAAAACGGTTCTTGGAGAGAAGGTTTTCTTCTTTCTCTCTCCTCCGTTATTGGATTCACTCCCTCTACCGGAGGAATGTCCATAGGAGAAGGAAGATAATCATTGACAGCATTTAATAAAAGGTGTATTCCCTTATTTTTCAAAGAGCTTCCACAAAGAACAGGAACCGCTTTATGAGCTAAAGTCATCGACCTTATCTCTTCTTTTATTTCTTTAACAGTTAAACTCTTTTCCTCTATAAACCTCTCCAAATATCCTTCATTGCTCTCTGCTATCTTTTCCATCAGATAATTATGCCAGTGAAAAGCTTTCTCCTTTATAGAAGGAGGGACATCCCTCTCCACAATCTTAGCCTCTAGCCCCCCTCCTTGCCATATAATAGCCTTCATTCTTATTATATCTACCACCCCACGAAAACCCTCCTCCTCTCCTATGGGAATCTGAATAGGCAAAGGAATAAGACCGAATTTCTCTCTTATTCTTTCTACACTATGATAAAAATTAGCTGCTACTCTATCCAACTTATTGATGAAAATAATACGGGGGATACCATAACGGTCGGCCTGGTGCCAAACTGTTTCCGATTGAGGCTCTACCCCCTCTACACCGCAGAAAATAACTATTGCTCCATCCAGGACCCGTAGAGCTCTTTCTACTTCCACAGTGAAATCCACATGGCCAGGAGTATCTATAATATTAATCTGATAGTTTTTCCAATAACAGGTAGTAGCAGCAGAAGTTATGGTGATACCTCTTTCTCTCTCCTGTTCCATCCAATCCATCACTGCAGTACCCTCATGCACTTCTCCCATCTTATAGATTTTTCCAGTGTAGTATAGGATACGTTCAGTAGTGGTAGTTTTGCCCGCATCTATATGAGCTATTATACCAATATTTCGAATTTTACTTAGAGAATTTTGAGTTTTCATATCTTTGAGCCTTATCATATTTAACCCCAGAGCAGGCTGAGAATCTTATAACGTGAAGCTTAAAACTTGTTCATAGTTCATTGACCTGCTAACCCATTAACTAACTGGTTAATTGGTTAAATAGTTAAATGGTTAATTTTACCCTCACCCCAAAGAGGGGAGAGAGTACTATTACCAATTAACCACTCACCACTCACCAGTTAACCACCGCTACCACTGGTAATGGGCAAAGGCTCGATTAGCCTCCGCCATCCTATGAGTGTCTTCTTTCTTCTTTATCGCCAATCCTTCCTTTCGAAAAGCCATTATGATTTCTTCCGCCAGTTTCTCCCTCATTGACTTGCCTTTTCTTTGACGAGCGAACTGTAGAATCCATCTAAAAGCTAGAGCTTCTCGTCTTCCTGGCCTGACCTCTACTGGTATCTGATAAGTAGCCCCTCCTACACGACGCGAACGAACTTCCAGGACAGGTTTAACATTTTCCAGGGCCTGCTGAAAAACTTCAAGAGGGTTCTTTTTTTCTCTTTTCTCTATAATATCAAAACACCCATAAAAAATAGTTTCTGCTTTGCTTTTTTCCCCTGCTCTCATTATTTTATTAATAAACTTACTTACTACCTGGCTACTATACACAGAATCTGGAAATATAGCTCTCTTTTTTGATATTCTCCGTCTTGCCATTAGACTCCCCTTATTCCCTCTTCTTTCCGTATTTGGAGCGACTCTTCTTTCTACCCTCCACTCCCATCGTATCTAACGTACCACGCACAACATGATATTTTACTCCCGGCAGATCTTTCACTCTTCCTCCTCTTACCATAACTATGGCATGCTCCTGAAGATTATGTCCTTCCCCAGGAATATAAGCAGTAACTACTTTTCCATTGGACAGTCTAAC
Source organism: Candidatus Aerophobota bacterium (assembly GCA_030610725.1). Taxonomy (GTDB): domain Bacteria; phylum Aerophobota; class Aerophobia; order Aerophobales; family AE-B3A; genus AE-B3A. The sequence goes on from JAUWRE010000002.1 coordinate 6,269, forward strand.
TCTGGTCACCTTCCTTAATGCCGAATTGGGTTTCTTGGGTGTAAGTGTCCTTACGTTTATGCAAACTCCTTTTTTCTGAGGCGATTCTTCCAGAGCCAGACTCCTCTTTTTCCCTTTGATCTTTTTTCGTCCTTTTCTTACTAACTGATTTATAGTGGGCATTTATTATCCTTTCTTATGCTGGCGTGCTTTCCCTCGGTTTCTGATTAAATCCTGTTCCAGCCGGAACTAATTTTCCGATGATTACATTACCCTTTAACCCTCTAAGAAAATCCACCTGTCCACAAATTGCCGCTTCAGCTAGAACCTGTTTCGTCCTTTGAAAAGAAGCAGCAGAGAGAAAACTTTCCTTGTCTTCCTGCACAGCTTTAGGGACAGCCAGAAGAACAGGTTTTCCCGTGCCAGGCTTACCCTTCTGCTCCCTTATCTTCCTATTAACCTCTTCAAAGTCTATCTTATTTACCTGTTCTCCTGGTATATAACCTGTATCTCCTGGTTCCACTACCTCTACTTTTCTCATCATTTGTCTTATGATTACTTCAAAGTGTTTGATATTGATATCCACACCCTGAGATCTATAAACTTGCTGTATCTGATTAACTAAATACTCTTCTACGGCTCTAATCCCTTTCACGCTGAGGAGTGAACGAGGATTTATGATACCTTCCATTATCTTAGTGCCTGCTTCTACTACCTCTCCGTCAGAGACCAACCTGTCATCTCCCGCCTCATAGGTAACTTCCTCATCCCCCTCTCCCTTAATTCTAATAAAACTACGACCTTTTTTCTCTTCTATGCTTACTCTTCCCTCTATTTCACTTATCAGAGCCTCTTCTCCCTGACGTTGACGAACAACTCCCTTGCGAGGGAAATTCTCCTTGCGTGGCTCAAAGAGCTCGGTAGCTCGCGGTAGGCCCTGAGGAAGATCCCCCCCCTTCTGAAATATGCCGCCGGTATGGAATGTCCGTAAAGTAAGCTGGGTTCCCGGCTCACCTATAGATTGAGCCGCTATCACTCCTACCGCCTCACCTAAACTAACCAGTCTATGAGTAGAAAGGTCCCACCCGTAGCACTTCTGACACAGACCCCACCTAGCTTGACAAGTCAAAGGGGAACGAATTTTCACTTCCTTAATCTCAGCTTTTTCTATTCTTCGAACTACGTCCTCTGTAATTTCTTTATTCGAGTCAATGATAACTTTCTCTGTAGAAGGATTTATGACAGGCAAAGCAGTTACTCTCCCCAGAATCCTTTCTCCCAAGGATTGCCTTGTTCCCCCTCCTTTATCCGGTCTTTTCACAGAAAGACCATCTATGGCACCACAATCCTCCTGGTTAATGATAAGATTTTGACCCACAGATACTAATTTTCGAGTGAGATAACCCGCATAAGCTGTTTTCAAAGCAGTATCTACCAAACCTTTTCTCCCTCCTGAAGTGGAGATAAAGTACTCCGGAGCAGTAAGGCCCTCTTTGAAACTGGATCTAACAGGTTCCTCACCAATTCTCCCCTTTAGCCTACCGCCAGAAAGAGGATAGAAATATTGTTTAATTATATCAGAAGGGATCTCTAATTTTCTCTTAAAGACCTCATCCCAGAGTTCACGGCGATAGGTTTCTCTAATAGACCTGGACATCAAACCTCTCATACCTATTATCTGCCGCAATTGCGTAGCAGAACCCCTTGCTCCTGATTTCCACATCATATAAAGAGAATTAAAGGGATTGATAGAAAGATAATCAGAGACCATTTTTGTTATTTGGTCAATAACTCTCATTCTCACGTCTATCACGTCTCTATATCTCTCTTCTTCGCTTATTTCCCCGTCTTCAGCTCTTAGATTAAATCCCCTTACTTCCTCTTCCGCATGCTGTAGTACCTTTTTCTTTCTTACTATATCCGGTACATCAGACATGGCAAAAGTCAATCCCGATTTAGTGGCATATTCGAACCCTAGCTTTTTTACTTTGTCTAAAAATTCCACGGTAACTGCATTTCCATATTTCTGCCAAATTTTAGCTGTAATCCGGGTTAATCTATTTTTATCCACTAAAGAATTTTCAAATCCCATTCCCTGCGGGAGTATCTCATTAAAAATCGCTCTTCCAGGAGTAGTTTCTATCCACTTACCTTTATGCAATAATTTTATGGGTTGATGCAGGAATACTTTTTTCAGCTCATAAACAATAATTATCTCATCTAAGTTAGAAAAAACTTTCTCCTTTTCCTCTTTTTTGCCTTTTATGGTCAAATAGTAGCAACCCACCGTAATATCCTGAGTAGGAGCAAATATAGGATTTCCGTTAGCTGGAGAGAGAAGATTGTTCACAGGGAGCATCAAAGTACTTGCTTCAAGTTGCGCTTCATAAGAAAGGGGAATATGTATTGCCATCTGGTCGCCATCAAAATCGGCGCCAAAGGCACTGCATACCAAAGGATGAAGTTGAATAGCGCTACCTTCTATCAAAATTGGTTGAAAAGCCTGAATACCTAATCGATGTAAGGTGGGAGCACGATTTAAGAGTATTGGATGGTCTCTGACCACTTTTTCTAGTATCTCCCAAACAAGTGGATCAACCCTTTCTATCAGATCATTAGCCCTTTTTATCGTCTCAGCTTTGTTCTCTCGCATAATCTGTCCCAGAACAAAAGGTCTAAAGAGCTCCAGAGCTATTTTCTCAGGCAAACCACATTGATAAATCTCCAAATCTGGCCCGGGCACAATCACCGCTCTTCCCGAATAATCAACCCTTTTGCCCAGAAGATTCTGCCTGAATCTACCCTGTTTACCTTTAACTATTTCACTTAAGGATTTAAGTGGTCTCCTTCTCCCTCCCAGTATAGGCTGGGGAAGTTTCTCATTCTCAAAAACAGCCTCTACGGATTGCTGGAGCATTTTTTTCTCATTTTTAATAATTATCTGGGGCGCACCTATCTCCAATAAATATTTCAGACGATTATTCCGATTGATGATACGTCGGTAGAGATCATTTAAATCCGAGTTAGCAAAAATACCACTTTCTAACTGTACCATGGGGCGAAAATCAGGCGGAATAACAGGAACAATCGTCAGAATTATCCACTCAGGTTTGTTACCCGAACGGATAAAATTCTCTACCAGTTCCAACCGTTTAATTAGCTTTATTCTTTTTCCTTTTGTTCTCTCCTGAAGTAAATTCTCCCTTAACTCCTCCTGCAGTTTTTCCAGATTCATACTTTTTAGAATCTTCAAAATTGCTCCTGCCCCTGTATCCGCTTCAAAACTACCTTCCCCATATAGATCATTATATCCCTGATATTCTTCGTCATCAAAAATCTGCATCTTTTTCAAGGAAGTCTTACCCGGGTCTATAACTATATAATTTATGAAATAGATTATCTTTTCTACGTCACTTTTCCTTAGACTCAATAAAAGAGGTAGGTAAGTCTTCATGTACCATATATGGGCAACTGGAGTAACCAATTCAATGTGTCCCATTCTCTCTCGACGGACCTTGGAGGAAGTGACCTCAACTCCACAACGCTCACATTTGACCCCTTTATACTTCATCTTTCTATATTTACCACAATAACACTCGTAACTCTTTGTAGGACCGAAAATCTGCTCACAAAAGAGCCCACCCCTTTCCGGTCTAAAAGTACGATAATTAATAGTATCCGTCTTTCTTACCTCTCCAAAAGACCACTCTTTCATCTCTTTGGGAGAAGCTAGTTTGATTCTGATCTTCTCAATATCGCTAACTCGCCACAATTTTATCTCCTATTCTTCTTCTTCCATATCTCTAATGGAAAGTCGTTTTCCATTCCTCCAAAATTCCAAGCTTAATCCTAACGATTGAAATTCTTTGATAAGAACCTTAAAGGATTCTGGAGTTTGAGCATCCAATGTATTCTCCCCCTTTATTATCTGCTCATGGATTCGAACTCTGCCTTGCAGGTCATCAGATTTGCCCGTAAGCATTTCCTGCAGAGTATAAGCTGCTCCATATCCTTCCAGAGCCCACACCTCCATTTCTCCAAATCTTTGTCCACCCTGTCTGGATTTTCCTCCCAGCGGCTGTTGAGTAATTAGAGCATATGGACCGGTGGAGCGCACATGTACTTTCTCCTCAGCCAAATGAATGAGTTTCATCACATACATATAACCTACGGCAACTTCTTGATGGAAAAGCTCTCCTGTTCGTCCATCATAGAGAGGCATTTTGCCTGATTCAGGCAGATTATTCCTCTTCAACAAATCCCTTATCTCTTCTACTTTGGGTCCTTCGAAGACAGGACACACCGCCTGCACCCCCAAAGCTTTAGCTATCAGACCAAGATGAATCTCCAGAATTTGACCTATGTTCATCCTGGAAGGAACACTTAAAGGATTCAAAATTATATCCACAGGAGTCCCATCAGCAAGGCAGGGCATATCTTCTTCCGGAAGGACTTTGGAAACGACCCCCTTATTTCCATGTCGACCGGCTATCTTATCCCCTACTCTGATTTTACGTTGGATAGCTATATACACTTTTACTCTCTTGAGCACACCAGGAGGTAAGTCATCCTGGTTCTCCTGAGAGAAAACCTTGATTTTTATCACTTTGCCTCTGATACCAGGGGGAGCCCGCAAAGAATTATCTTTTACCTTCTGAACTTTTTCTCCAAAGATACTCCTGAGGAGCCTCTCCTCTGGAGTAAGTTTTATCTCCACTTGAGGAGTAACTTTACCCATAAGAATATCCCCTGGTTCCACCTCTGCTCCAATTCTTACAATACCCTTTTCATCCAGATTCTTCAAATAGGACTCGTCAACATTGGGCACATCAGCCGTTATCTCCTCTACTCCTGATCGTAGTTCCTTTGCTTCTATTTGAAATTCCTCAATATGCATAGAAGTAAAAATATCCTCTTTCACCAACCTCTCATTAATGAGAATCCCATCCTCGAAATTATATCCTTCCCACGGCATAAAAGCTACCAGAACATTCCGACCTAAAGACAATTTACCTCTGGTAATAGCCGGACCATCAGCTATAAATGCTCCCCTTTTTACCCTATCCTTCTTCTTCACAATAGGTCTTTGATTAATACAGGTTCTTTGATTAGATCTTATAAATTTATCTAAAATATATTCGTCTATTCCTCTGGAGGTTTTTATTTTTATCCTGTCAGCATCTACATAGATAACTTCCCCCTTTTCTTCTGCTCTCACCGCACTCATAGAATCTTCTGCTACCCTAGCTTCCATGCCTGTCTGGACTAAAGCCTGCTCTGGTCTCTCCAGAGGTACTGCCTGGCGCTGCATATTTGAGCCCATTAATGCTCTATTGGCCTCGTTATGCTCTACAAAAGGAATTAAGGAGGTAGTAACACTTATTATCTGTTTAGGGGAAATATCCACATAATCAACTTTTTCTTTAGGAACACTTATGATATCTCCCCTGAAGTTGACTGTAGCTTCTGGTGAGACAAACCTTCCCTTCTCGTCTATAGAATTTGCTCCAGCAATATAATATTCATCTTCTTCGCGGGCATCAAGGTATACTACTTCCTCAGTTGCCTTTTCATTTTTCACTTTTCTATAAGGCGTCTCCAAAAAGCCGAGCTCATTCACTCTAGCATAAGTAGCCAGAGAAGTAATTAAGCCAATATTTTGTCCTTCTGGCGTTTCTATAGGACAAATCCGTCCATAATGGGTATAATGGACGTCCCTTATCTCTTCTTTTGCCTGCATCCGGGTTAATCCTCCCGGACCGAGGGTAGACAGTCTGCGTTTATGAGTTAATTCTGTTAGGGGATTGGTTTGGTCTAGATATTGAGAAAGCTGTCCTGTATTAAAAAAGCTGTTTATGGAACTTTTTACTACTATAGTATTAACCAGAGAACGAGGAGTGATTAGTTCCGGATCCTGGATACTCATCCCTTGCTGAATTATTCTTGTAAGATGAGTTAACCCAACACGAAGTTGCTCTGTCAAAAGGTCACCTATTCTCCTCACCCTTCTATGGGAAAGATGGTCCAAGCTTTTTATTTCTTTTTTTTCCCGGTTTAGTTCCAGTAAATATAGTATAATTCCTAGCACATCATCTGATCTAAGAATCCCCACATCCCAATCGCAATCTAAGCCTAACTCTTTATTCATCTGATATCTCCCCACTTTACCTAAATCATACCTACGAGGATCAAGGAAAGTTCTATGGAAAACCTCCTTTACCGATTCAAAGACAAGAGGACGACCTGGCCTCAGTCTTTGGTAGATTTTAAGAAGAGCATCTTTTTGCGAGTTTGCCCCATCTTGCTTAAAACTATCTTCCATCATTTTTCTCTCTTGAGGATAGGAAAATTTCTTCAGAATTCTTTCCGGATTCTCTCCCAATGCCCTTAAAAACAATGTGACCAGGAATCTCCCTCCTCGATTAATCCTCATATACAAAAGATCCTCTTTTATTTCCAGGTCAAGCCAACTCCCTCGTTCGGGAATAATTCGCGCTCGGTAGAGGATATCACTCCCGGCAGAAATAGAAGTATCTTCCTCAAAAAAAATCCCGGGAGAACGCTGTAGCTGACTGACTATTACTCTTTCTGCTCCATTAATAATAAAACTTCCCTTTTTTGACATTAAAGGAAAATTCCCTAGATAAACTTCTTGTTGGGTGACCTCTCCCACTTCCTTTTTTTTTAAGCGAAGCTTAACATAGAAGGGGAGACAATAGGTTAATTCCTCCTCCCGGCATTTTTCTATATCATATGCGGATTCTCCAAAACGATATTCTATAAATTCCAGGATTAATTTCTGATTGTAACTTTCTACCGGAAAAGCATCCACAAAGATCTTTTGTAACCCTTCTTTTTTCCTCTGTTGGGGAGGAACATCTCTCTGAAGAAAATTTTCAAAGGAATATCTCTGTATCTGTAAAAGATTGGGAATCTCTGCTACAGGTTTAAACTTGGTAAAATCCATCACTCTTTCTTCCCTCTTTTTATACATAACCTTCCCTTACTATTTTATTTCGACCTTAGCCCCTACTGCCTCCAGAGTCTCCTTGATCTTTAAAGCTTCTTCTTTAGCTACATTTTCCCTAATCGGTTTTGGAGCTTGTTCTACTAAATCCTTAGCTTCTTTTAATCCCAGGGAGGTAAGTTTTCGTAGTTCTTTAATGACTTGAATTTTCTTACTACCCATCTCGCTTAGAATCACATCAAACTCAGTCTTTTCCTCTTCTTCTTTCTCAGGAGCTCCAGAAGCCTGCGCAACTATTGGTGTGGCAAGTGCCTCTATTCCAAATTCCTCCCTTAACTCTTTTACTAAATTGGAGAGCTCTAATACATTCATCTGCCCAATTGCTTTTATAATTTCATCTTTCTTGCTTTTACCTACTCCCGCTTTTACTTCTTTCTTCTTATCATCTTCCTTTTTTACCTTCTTTTTTACTTCGGATGATGTGGTCATTGCTCAGTCTCCTTCTTCTTTTCTAAAATTGAATTTAGTAAAAAAACCAGATCATTCAAAGGGGCACTCAGTACCTCCAGCAATCCTCTCAAGGGCAACTGTAATTCTGTCAAAACCTGTGCTAAAAGGTCTTTCTTGGGAGGTAAATCTCCTAGTCTTCCTACTTCATCATCCGTTAGGATATCTTCACCTAGGACTCCTCCTTTTGCCACCAAGTGGGAATGATTTTTGCCAAATCCTTTAATTATTCTAGCTGGCGCCGCAGGGTCCTCTCCTCCAAAGACTACCCCTGTGCATCCAGACAGAAATTTGTCTAAATCCCTCAATTCTGTTCCTTCTATAGCTAAGCGAGCCAAGGTGTTTTTAACTACATAGAAATTCGCCCCTTCTTTTCTTAAAAGCTTTCTGAATTCAGTTAATTCAGCTACTTTTAACCCCCGAAAATCAAGGAAAAAAGAAGCCTTGCTCTCTGTCAAATTCTCTCTTATTCTCTTTACTTCTTCTTTTTTTCCTTCTATTTTTATTCTCATAACATTTCCAAAGCTTTGTCTATCTTTATTTTCACTCCCGGGCCCATAGTAGAACAGAGGGAAATGCCTTTAATATATCTTCCTCTCACTGTAGAGGGTTTGTCTTTAATCAAAGACGCCAATAAAACTTTCAGATTCTCCAATAGAGCTTCTTCAGAAAAGGAAACCTTTCCCATTAAAACATGCACCACTCCCGTAACATCATTTCTATATTCAATTCTCCCTTTTTTTAGTTCCTCAACTAACTCACCTGGACTATCACTTACTGTTCCCACTTTAGGGGACGGCATCAAGCCACGCGGACCAAGAATCTTCCCCAGTCTTGCTACAATTTTCATCATTTCCGGAGTAGAAACCGCCACATCAAAATCTAACCATCCTCCCTGTATCTTCTTGGCTATCTCCTCTGCACCCACATAGTCAGCCCCTTTTTCCTCTGCTTCTTTAGCTTTATCCCCTTGGGCAAAAACAACTATCTTTACCTTCTTACCTGTTCCTTGAGGGAGAATCACCGTTCCTCTTACTCTCTCTCCTTTTTCTTTTGGCTTTATGTTTAGAGGAATAGCTACTTCTATTGACTCCTCGAAATGGGAATTAGAAGTCTCTTTGACCAACTTTATCGCTTCGAGAGGAGTATACTCTTTATTTTTATCTATTTTTTTATTTAAAAGAAGATATCTTTTACTTCGTTTAGCCATCACAAACTCCGTTGCTCGTTGCTCGTTGCTCGTTGCTCGTTATTCAAGAAACATTGAAATTCCGATACGACTGAGATAACCTCGGATACGATAGCACCACAGGCACCTTTCTCGCTTGCCTCTTCTATGAACCTGTGGCCATCAAATCTTTTACCCTCTAAAGCAATAAAAAGGTCGCCTTTCTTTAGCTCTCGCGTATCTGTTGAGATTTTCTGGGAAGGAAGAAGAAAAACGGCCTGCCTTTTACCTATCAATTTTCCCTGGACAGTCTCCACTATCTCCTGAATAGAAAGTTTTTCTTGAGGCATATCTCGTATCTCGCACCCCCTCACCTCAATCCTCTCTCATAGTTCATAATTGGTAGTTGGGAGTTCGTAGTCAGAAAAGACAGCTCAGAACTAGGAAGAAGTTAAGAAATCTTAGTCAATGAACTACGAACTCCGAACTCCGAACTAAAATGGGGAGAGGGAATACAAGCATGGAGAATCTAGAGCTCAATAAAAAATTCCTTAGAGTAATAACGGATAAGAATCCCCTTAAAATCTATTCTCACTATTTCAAAATCCTGGAGAGTATCACCTTCTTTTACTATCTGGTTATTAACGAAAGCCAGAGAATGAGTTTCATCCCAGGCAATACCCTTCAGTGATAATTGTGGAGGACTTGTGGGAGTAAATGTTTTTGTCTCTGTGGGAAGAGTTGTTTTTGCCTGTGCTGGCCTGGTTTTTGCTAGTCCGGCCTCTGTTGTTTTAGTCTCTGCTGGCTCTTCCCTGGGTGGAAGGCTCAGAGGATCTCGCCCGCCCTTATGGTAGAGGAGCATCTTTCCCATCTTCTCCTCTTTTTTGACCCAGTTTGAGAAACAAAGAATAGTCTCTTCAGCTTTTCTCTTTAACTCTTCAGAAGAAATTAGCTTGAAGGGAACTAATTCTTTAACCGGTGAGGTTATCACTCTCTTTTTAATTTTACAAGGTATAATCCCCAGGACAAACATCCATGCCCCCACTAAAACTGCTGCTAAAACTGCTAAAATTATTAACTTCTTTTTCACTTTTTATCCTTATTTTCACCGCAGAGTACGCCGAGAACGCTGAGAATCAGGAAGATTACCCCTATTTCTTCAAAATCAACGACTCTCTGAATGTTTACATTAAGTTTTCTTTTTTATTCATCTCTGTGCACTCTGCGATCTCTGCGGTGAATAAGTGCCATTTTTATCCTTCAGATAACAAACCGATTGTAGACACAGTTAATCGTATCTCGTATTGAGATAAGTTTCGCTCTGAAGAGATAGTGAGAGTTTCTATGCGGTAAAACTCTCTTGAGCTTTCTACTTTACTAATAAACTCGCCCAATTGATCATAACTCCCTCGCAGGCTCATATCCCAAAAAGAGATAAGTAGATTCTCTTTTCTTTCTTCGGAAGAAGGCATGATGGAAACCACATCAACTTCACTTACTTTGGCTATTTCCATTAAAGTAGCCGGAACTACCAGATCTATCTTTTCCTCCTTTTCTCTTGCCAGGAAATAAGAAAGACCCTCACTGATAGTGGTCTTCTCTCCTTCTAATTCGCTAATCAGACAAGAAAAAGCCTCAAGTTCGCTGCGGAACGCTCTTTTTTGCTCCAGGGTAAGTTTTATCTTCCTTAACTCAACCTCTTGAGTTCTAACTGCTAAAAAATAGAGCAAAACCAGGCTTATTCCTCCTGCCAGGATTAAAAACCAAATTTTTCTATCTAGTAATTTACCCCTCATAAACTCTCTTCC
>JAUWRE010000041.1 GCA_030610725.1 Candidatus Aerophobota bacterium
TATAATTTTTTTTCTTATAATGTTAGTGTTGTCTAATATTGTTCGTTTGGTCTTACAAAATTTGAGTGTGCAAGGGAAAGAGCTAAAAAAGAGCGATGAAGAAGATGAGCGTCTTAACGCAGAGCAAGGAAGACTACTTAGAGGCAATTCTGGTTATTAGCCTGGAAAAGAAATGGGTAAGGGTAAGCGATTTGGCTGATTATCTAGGAGTGAAGATGTCTTCTGTAGCAACAGGGATAAGGTTTTTAGCTGAAAAGGGGTTGGTCAATCATGAGAAGTACGGATATATTGAACTTACTCGGGAGGGGGTTCGGGTAGCTAAACAGATTTATGCCCGCCATAAGACCCTCTATAAATTCCTGCATGATTTTCTCGGATTGAGTGAACCTGTTGCCTGGAGTGATGCCTGCCGAATGGAGCATATTCTGGATGCAAAAACGATGAAGCGTCTATTGAAGTTTTTAGAGTTCATAGAAACTTGTCCTGAAGGAGAACCTCTCTGGCTATCTAACTTCCATTCTTTCCTGAAAACAGGCAAGCGTCCAGAGCCATGCCTGAGGAGAGAAAAATAGTGAAAAAGGGCAGAGATTTTTTTTTTCCAATAAGTTAGGCTGGTCTAATATAGTTTGAATTTACTAACTTTTGTTATGCATCTGGCGGATGGTCAAGGTAAATAAAGGGCAGAATTGGTGAATCGTGAATGGTCAGTCAAACTGTAAATATTCAGTGGACATTGTCATTGCGAGCGAGGTCCCTCGCCTCTCTACGTGCGGATACGCATAGGCAGGCTTGTCATTGCGAACGGAGTGAAGCAATCTCGGTTTTGCTGCTCGGGATAAACTCCGCAATCTCAGTCTTTGGGATTGCAGAGCGTGTTCCGAGAGAAGCGAGGAATCTCCTATCGCTCCTCGCAATGACAACACAGAATGTCCTCTCGCTACAGATGTGGATTGTTACATACTTCAAGGAATTTATTAAGGTGTATCTGTGAGCATAGCAGAACTAAAAGTCGGTGAATGGGCAAAAGTTGTGGCCATTGAAGGAGGACATGGCTTACGGCAGAAGCTGTTATTGAGAGGTATATTTGAGGGCAGCCTGGTGCGAGTGATATCTAATCGTGGTCCTGTTACCATTGAGATTGATAGGAATGTAGTTTCCCTGGGTAGAGGAATGGCGAGAAGAATCAGGGTAAGGAGAATATGAAATGAGGAAAAAGCTCTCTGAGATGATGTATGGGGAAGAGGGAATAGTGAAGAGTATCAAGGAGAGTCTAAAAGGGAAAATAGCCGGTATGGGTATTAGAGTGAGCAAGAAAGTCAAAATGCAAACAAAACAGCCCATAAAGGGTCCAGTGGTGATAATAATAGACAAAGCCGAAACTTCCTTAGGACTCGGCTTAGCGGATAAGATATTGGTGGAGGTAAGAGATGAGGATTCTGTTAATGGGTCATCCTAATGTGGGTAAATCTGCGGTTTTTAATCGTTTAACCGGAGCAAGAGTTACTGAATCGAACTATCCCGGTACAACTGTTGATTATACAAAAGGACGGGTGCGAATTGAGGGAGATAGCTTTGAAATTATTGATGTTCCGGGTGCCTTCTCCTTAGAGCCAAAAGATAAAGCGGAAGAGGTAGCGGTAAAAATGCTGGAAGAGAATAAAGAAGCTGTTGCCATCTGCGTTATAGATGCTTCAAAAATGGAACGCGGTCTTTACCTGGCGCTACAGGTTATCGAGAAAGGTTATCCGGTTGTAATAGCATTAAATATGTGGGATGTCGCTCAGGATAAGAATATAGAGATTGATGTAGAGGAACTGGAAGATATTCTTACTGTTCCAGTAGTTCCCGTTACAGCTATAAGCGGCGAGGGAATAAGAGAATTAGCATTAAGAATAAAGGAAGCGTCGTTGGTTAAGATAGAAAAAATCATAGAAAAGGCAGGCAATTGAGATGCTAGACCTTGAGCAAAGATGGGAGTTGATAGATAAAATAGCAAAAAGGACCATAAAGTTTGGTAAATATAGACATACTTTGAAGGATGCCATTGCTGAAATCACCGTCAAGCCTCTCACAGGTATACCTATAGCTATTGCTGTTCTCTATGGCTTTTGGGCTTTTTTTGTTGCATTTGCCGGATTTTTTACTGATGGTTTTTTAGTCAAGTTGTTTGATATGCATTGGCTGCCTTGGTTACAGGAAGTTTTTCCAGCGGGTAAGGAGAGTTGGCTCTACTATATTTTTGTGGGAGACCCACTAGCGGATAATTGTTTTGAAGCCTTTGGGATGCTTACCAGCGGACTTTTTGTTGTTATAGGTGTAGTTCTACCAGCAATTGTGGCTTTCTATCTGGTGCTTATTGTCTTAGAAGACAGCGGTTATCTCCCCAGGCTGGCTGTTCTTATTGATACAGTCCTGCATAAGATAGGCCTGCATGGCTACGCCATAGTTCCCTCTATTCTTTCTCTGGGATGTAATGTACCAGCCTGTACAGCTTGCAGAATCCTGGAAACAAAAAAGCAGCGTTTCATAATGAGAACTATTCTGGCTATATTTATCCCCTGCGGTGCCCAACTGGGAATTATGTTAAAAGTAATCCCGGAAACCGTGGGTTGGGTTATATTATATCTATTAGCAGGGTATTTTATTCTCGGTTTTATTCTCAGTAGAATCGTTCCGGGAGAATCACCAGAGTTACTTTTAGATATACCATCCTATCAGAGGCCAACCTTCAGTAATGTAGGAAGAAAACTATGGGTGAGAACAAGTTCTTTCTTCACTACGGCCATTCCCTTTGTTTTATTAGGTGTAATTATTATCAATGTGCTTCACCTGACAGGAGTTATAGATTGGTTAGCTACCGGATTAGGCCCTCTATTGAGTGGGTGGTTTGGGGTACCGAAAGAAACTGTAGGAGCTTTGATAGTAGCGTTCTTGAGAAAAGATTTAGCCGTAGCGCAGCTTTCCGCTATTGAAATGACAAAATACCAGATGGTTACCTCTGTAGTATTGGTCAGTATCTATTTTCCCTGTATAGCAACCTTTGTTATGCTCTTAAAAGAAGGAGGGGTCAAGGGATTCTTAGGAAGTCTGGCCGCTCTGGTGGCGACAGTCTTTTTGTACGGTGGCTTGCTCCATCTAATATGGATACTATTGGGGGTGGCTTAAATGAAAAATAAATTTGCTAGTGTCTATTTTTCTATTTTTGGTCTTATTGTCTTAAGCTTGGGAATAGCAGAGCTGATAATAGGCATAGCCGGCAGGAGCTTTACCTGGGGGATTTTGGAAATCTCAGGCGAGTTTTCACTATGGAAAGGTATTATTCTTTTTTTTGTTGGTTTCTTTTACTTAAGTAGTGTCAAGAATTTGAACGAAATTCACCAATTAGCAAAGAATGTAATGGCTAGCATAATGCTCTGGATTATTGCTGGGATGCAAATCTTCGCTATGATTACGGAATCCATTCCTGGTGGAGAAGAAGAAGGGTGGATTAACACCTGGGAAGGTTTTTTGTCTGCTTATTCCCCTCCTTATATTCCTGCTCTTATTCTCTTACCATTTTCGCTGGTGACAGTCTACTATGTCTATGCTAGAGAAAAATAGTCCTTAATTCTCTTTTGCAAACAAAAGAGGAAATATTATGTCGCTCATACAGCAAGGGACCCAAACCGCCAGAAATAGGAATAGAAAGATAAAAGGAAGCAGGGGAATCCAATTTGCTGTCCCGAATGCTGTAAAGTAGAATAGCGATGCCCAGGTGCTTAACAATACGTGCCCGGCATGCGGGAATTTAGTAGAAGGTTTCCAAAAACCTATTGTAATACCAAGTAGAGCCATAGGATTCACCAGCCACCATTTTTCAATGAAACCTAGATGGAATTCTATTTCTAGATTAAGTAAAACTCCTCCCAGGTAAGGAATTACTGTATCACTTAATGTAGCTATGCCAATCGAGCCTACATAACCAATTAAAATTACCGCCCAGAGGCTACCCTTACTATGTTGCCTATATATAGCTGTGGTGACCAGTGCACTCAAGACAACATGGAAGGGGTGTAAGATATAGAAAAAAGTGTGCGAAGCCGCAGGGGTAACATTACCTAAGACTATTATAGCCATAAGGATAATTCCTGTAACAGCCCCGAAAGAAGTGAAAGGAGCATGTCTTTTCAGTTCATTTGCTATTTGTCTGAGCATTTTCTTCCTATGTGTTGCATTTTTACAGAAGCAAAATCATTTCTGGAGGGTTACTCTAATCTGGTCTTTTTTAGGAATGAGTTTTTCTCAGATGCAAAGATATTTCATCGGCTTGCACCAATTCTTTAATGGGAATCTCTATTTCGAGCATCTTTGCCCTTTCCAGATTGAAAGCGGTTTCAACTACCCCCGGATCCACGATGGCAATACCGCCTGGGGCACTACCTTGAAGAATTTCTCCTCCAATGATACCTGCATAGATCCCGCTTTTATAGTAGGAGGGCCCCATTGCCAGCAAGACGCCATCTTCCACATAGGAGCCTACAGAGCCCAATTCAGGAATTTTGCTATTTTGAATGGTCCAGGCTAATACCTGGGAGGCAGGCACTACCTTACCATTGGCATCCCTTATTTGATGGTAGTTTTCAATGCCAATAATATCAACCTTCTCCTGATATTTAAGTATTATCTCTTTCCACTTATCAAACGTTTCTATCTGGATGAAATCGACAACCTCTAGTGGGGAATTGGTTACTTTCTCAAGATATCGTTCCTTAAAATCCTGAACCACGAAGTCAGAGCTAGGGCTGTGGTCGGCCAGCAGTACGATATTAGAAGCATCAGGAAAGATTCTCTTGGCAAAAGAGAAGGCCTGGTAGTAGGGGTGACGTTCCAGCACGCCAGTAATTGGACCTTTGGGTTCTCCCAGGCTACTGATTGGTTGGTAGATGCTTGGGTCCAGGTTAATGCCCGAGAACACAAAAGGAAGTTGACTCTCCGGGTGCCTTCGGGTGTACTCAACGGCAACATATTTAAGAGCATTATCGTTGTTGACGAAGATTATGCTGGGTTTGAATTCCTCAATGATACTAAAAACGATACTGGCACGTTCCTCGATTTCTTTTGTTGTGGTATAGGTAATTTTACTGTCCATGGAAAAAGTTTTGAGCTCATAGTCTGAATTTTCTCTGTATCCTTTGCGTCTTAGTCCCTCTATAATTCCTCCTTGAATATCCTTTTCCAATTTCCAATCTTTATAGGAGTTCACTATCAGAATCTTGAGTGGAGGAAGATGGGACGACGGCATAAAGATGATTTTTGCAGGAGAGTCGGGGTCGAACTGGTATTGAGCCACGCGTTCCCACTGGAAAGATCCCTGCTGTTCTTCCACTCCCCAAAAGTCATAGTTATACTCTTTGCGGTCTCCCGCATCATTGAGAGCGGTCCATCCGGTTGTGCCATAATAGGAAGCAGCAGTTTCTAACAGAGCCTGCTTGAAGGTGTTAAAGTCATCGGTGTTCCCTACCGTTGCGTAGGTTAATATAGCTACCCAAAATGCATCGTAGGCAGCCAGGGTAAAGGCATCAACGCCTCTGCCTATTCTGGCACTGATTTTTTCTGATAATGGTTCCCATTTATCCCGTGCTCTCTTATCCAGACCAAAAACAGGACACGGGAAACCTGATTTCATGGCAAATTGGGCCGCCTGGCTATTACTGAGAAGAGCGCTACTCAGAGCGATACCATTGCTACCATACCAACGCACGTATGACAGGTTGGTGCTGAGGGAAGCTTGCTGCAGAATGGATGCTATCTCATTGAAAGCAGCCGCGTATATGCCTACGGCATTAAGGCCATACCTGGCCATGGCCTGGTTGGTTTGTGAATTCAACAAGGCTACTTCTCTGGAAAAATCCTTGCTGGTTGGATGGTAACTGACACCATCAAGCACCAGACCTCCACCTGCCTCAAAATATTTTTTCATAGCAACATATAGGCCTTTGTTACCTGCATCATCTCGCCATATGGGAACGACAGCACGAATTCCCTCCTGCCACATGAGTTGGGCGATAATTTGTCCTTCGCTAACATCATCAGGGCAAAAACGAAGTATATTATCTTGCTCGATAGCCAGTGAGTGGGCAGTACTGCCCTGGCTTATTACCAGAATATTGTTTTTGTCAGCATACTCCTTTACTGCTTCTACCTCGGCACTCGACTGAGGTCCGATAACTACTTTTACTCTTTGCTCTGCCAGACCTTTCAGCTTCTCAAGGGCAAGTAAGGGATTTCCGGCGGTGTCTTCTACTGTGAGCTTCACTTTCATTGCAGATCCAATGCGAGATAAATAGGACTGGACATCCTTGAGAGCGATATCTAGCGCTACTTCACTTGATTCCCCCAGGGAGGACCAATCGCCAGAAAGGTCAAATAGGGCCCCAATGATGACTTGGGTTGGAGGCGAGGTATTTTCACTGAAAGCTGGCAGCCCAATACCTGCAATAAGCAGCATAGCTATAGCTATGCTGAAAATCTTGAGTATTGTCTTTGGTGCTGTTTTTTTCGTTTTCATAACTGAAAATTTTCCTTTCATGCATATCAAAAAAATTCTGTTGTTTCATTTTTTGAAGAAATATCGCTTCAAAGAGAGAGCAAAGTCAGGCTGAACACCCGCTAGTCCGAAGTTTTCTGGTTTCGCTAGCAACAACAAGAGTTGCACTCTTGATTTTTAAGGCAGATCCTTGACCATTTCGGCAAACTCTTTCATAGTAAAAGCTTTCAGTGTTTTAGTGGTAAAGTTTCCGCCCGCATTCATTCTTAAAAGCTGGGTCATCATAACTTCGTCACTTTCCGCTTCAAAGATGGCTAAGAAATCATATTCTCCCATCAATATGTAGTGGTCTATCATCTTACATCCAGCTGCCTCAAGAATTTTAGTGGTTTCCTCTATCTGTTGAGGAGCAT
The DNA here is from genome assembly GCA_030610725.1 of Candidatus Aerophobota bacterium. Classification (GTDB taxonomy): domain Bacteria; phylum Aerophobota; class Aerophobia; order Aerophobales; family AE-B3A; genus AE-B3A. The sequence goes on from JAUWRE010000041.1 coordinate 6,940, forward strand.
CCTGTTTGGCAATGTTTTTTGTTCCCTGCTCGGTCATGGTAATGAGTAGGATGTATTTTGACATAGCTCTATCTCCTTTCCTTTTTTTCTAATTCGCTAAAAGAAACTAATTCATCTACTACTGTTTCAGATTATCCGTTCTGTGAGATTGCTGAAAAAGTACAATTTCGTCATTGCGAACGGAGTGAAGCAATCTCTCTGTCTTTTTTTCTTCACCATGTCGAAGGCGTAGTCCAGGGCAAAGTAAAGTTACGAGAACCAATTCTGGTCAACATTTAGGTTCATCGTCATCCTTTCTACAGGAAGCTGAGCTGTTTTTGCCATTCCCTAACTGGCTAGTATAGAAAATCCTTTTTCCCCTCACCTCAATCCTCTCCCCCCGAGGGGAGAGGGAAGGAAGAGGGGGTAAGTTCAGCTATTTTAAACTTTGTTTTGGTTTTGCTATCAGCTATGAGCTAACTTAACGGTCATCTTTCTACATCCTGAGGGAATTTAACGATATATAGATACGCCCATATCTACATATATACCGGTGTATGTTCCTCGCTCTTCCGAAGAATTCCAGATGTCCTTCCAAGTATTGAAGTAGGCAGTAGCCCGCAAATCAAGGGAGAACTTCTCACTGAAGAAGTGTTCCATCCCTGCCAACAGACGAAATCCCGATTCTTGCCAGGTTTCAGTGCCCCAGTTTTCATATGTGTTTGTAGAAGAGAGATATCCAATTCCTACATAGGGTGATGTATCTGAGGAACATTTGAAACGATACAGAAGGGAAGGTTGGAAGTCCACGTACGTGCTTCTATAGTAGTCCTCGTAAATGTAGTCGTGATAATAGAGAAGCAGCTCTCCCCCGAAGCCGGACTGAGTCTCAAACTTCACTCCTCCCCAGTCGTTAAGACGATAAGTGAGTCCTATTTGGGTAGAAGCTGATGCCGAATAGACCCCCAACATTCCTGTCAACAAACATACCAGGACAAGCCCTACCATTACACGTACTCCCTTTCTTTTCATTTCCTCCTCCTTTTTTATATCTTTTAATAATTTCCCTTTTATTTAACTCGGCTTAGGTTGGGTCGTCTTGCCCAATCTAACTAATCTTGAATAGCCAACTACCCGGCTGCTGTGCTATTGAACTCTACCGGAAGCTAAATGTCTCAATGTGTACTGTACAGGCACGAACTCATCTTAGCATTCTGCGAAGTAATGTCAAAAGTCTTCAGTAATT
>JAUWRE010000163.1 GCA_030610725.1 Candidatus Aerophobota bacterium
AAGACAGCATTATCTATTCATTGAGCCTTCTCCTCATCGGTGCTTAAGATAACCGCACCGCGTGGTCGGCAAAGAGTTTTGTGAGTAGTCAAGGTAATGACGTCAGCATAACCCACCGGACTGGGATATTGCCCGGCAATCACCAGTCCGGCTGGATGAGCAATATCAGCAAAGAGTATGGCTCCCACAGTGTCAGCAATCCTTCTAAATTTCTGCCAGTCGGGGGCCCAGGGATAGGAGGTATAGCCAGCGATGATCATTTTCGGTTTATGCTGGATGGCCAGTCTCTTGATTATTTGGTAGTTCAACTTTTCTGTTTCTTCATTAACTCCATAGGAAACGATATTGTAGCGTCTGCCGGATCGATTGAACTGGCTGCCATGGGTTAGATGACCCCCATGAGCCAAGGCCATACCCATAACTGTATCACCAGGTTCAACAAAAGCCTCATAGACAGAGTTATTAGCTGCTGCTCCCGAAAGAGGCTGCACATTGACAAATATTTCATCAGCCTCAACCTTCATTGGAGCATGGGGATTCTCATCGGTAGCAAAGCACTCAGCGGCACGCCTCTGAGCCAAAGCTTCAACAAAGTTGACGTACTCGCCTCCCTTGTAAAATCGTCTGTCGGCATAGCGGCGGTAGTGGGCAAGCTGGTTCTTAAAATCTAATAGTTGCTTCTCTTCATCCCTGGTCATCCTTAAAGGAGGATATCCTTCCGCATAGAGGTTAGTAAAGACAGAACCTAGAGCCTGCCGGACAGCTTTAGGACAGATGCTTTCTGATGGGATAAGGATAAGCTTCTTTGCTTGTCTGTTTTCCTCAAAACCGATGATAAGATCCGTATCCGGGTCTATTTCAGAAAGATTTTCTTCAAAAAGAAAATTTGAAGACTGCTGCTCGTCTTTTTCTGAGGAGATTTTCTTCAATGAAAACTCTCTTCTTTTCATAGATAATTCCTGTTAGCAGTTCTTTTCATAAATAAAGTTACATATTTAACTCAAACTGAAACCCGTCATTGCGAGGCGCAGCCGAAGCAATCCCCAGGAGATTGCCACGCCTGCCTTCGGCAGGCTCGCAATGACATATGATTACGTCACGGTGTTTAAGCACTGATACTTAACTGAATCTGGCATTTTGCCTAAGATTTAGATTCAATAGCCTTTTTAATTCTTTTTGCTCCTTCTATTATGTTTGCTCTGGAGGTTACATAAGACAATCTAATATATTCCTCTTTTTCCCCTTCATTTCTTTTGCCAAAACAGCTTCTGGCCAATACGGCTACTTTTGCCTGGTGCAACAGATACTGTTGAAGCTCTTTTGAGTCACGGAAACCAAGATTGCAGCAAGCCTCAGTTACATTTGGATATATGTAAAAAGCTCCTCTGGGCATTAAACATTTGATACCTCTAATCTTGTTCAATTCCTGATGGATAAGATCTCGCCTTTTCTGAAATTCAGCTATCATAGCTCTGGATTCCTTCTGTGAACCTTCCAGAGCCTCTATTCCCGCATACTGTGTGAATGTAGCTGTACAGGAATCAACGTTGGTCTCTATTCGAGACACATATAAGGCCAACTCCTTTTTCATTATTCCGAATCCCAATCGCCAGCCAGTCATGGCGTAAGTCTTAGAAAATCCATCAACCAGAATCGTTCGCTCTTTCATTCCCGGGATAGAAATAATACTTCGAAACTCTCCCTCATAGATAATTTTAGAGTAGACCTCGTCAGACAAAACCCAGAGGTCAGCCTGAATAGCTATTTCAGCAATAGTTTCCAGGTCATCCTGGCTTAAAATACCACCGGTAGGATTCTGAGGAGAATTAAGGATAATCATCTTTGTCCTGGGAGTTATCCTCGCTCTCAGGTCCTCTGGATTAAAACTAAAATTCTTCTCTTCTAGAAGGGGAAGAGGAACCGGTTTTCCTCCTATGAAGTTTATGACCGATTCATAGATGGGATATCCCGGATTAGGATAGATTACTTCATCCCCTTCATTTATACAGGAAAGAATGCTATCAAAAACCATTGGCTTCGCCCCAGGAGTAACCACCACCTCTTCAGGTTTAACCTCGATACCTCTAGTTCTAGAAATATAGCGCACGATCGATTCTCTTAGAGGAAGGATTCCAGCCGAGGGACTGTAATGAGTATAGCCATCATCAATAGCCTTCTTTACAGCATCCTTGATATTCTGGGGAGTATCAAAATCAGGCTCTCCCAGAGCAAAACTTATAATATCCTTACCGGCTGCTTTGAGCTTATTCACCTCTGCCAAAACTTCAAATGCTGTTTCAGTTCCTAATCTTCTTATTCTTTGTGCTATTTGCATGCATGCACCTCCCTGGTAAACAAAGATTTAGCGGAATATATTCCTTCATGTCATTGCGAAGGACGAAATCCTGAAGCAATCTCGAAACAAGCTCTCCAATTTCTGATGAACAGACATCTTTATCCTTAATAAAAAAGAGGGCACGACAATTCAATGAATGTCGTGCCCTCTGTCCTTTTACCTGAGAGATTCGCCTTGCCTGTAGAGGCAAAGATGCCCCGTCGGTTCTTTCCTTGATTACATTAAGGAAAGCTTCTCCAGAGAGTTGGCCGATTAAGGTCCTTTTGCCTGAGAGTTTATATTAAAAATTGCCCCTTCGGCGCCAGATATTTCTGGTCTCTCCCTCAATCGCCTTTTACTCATATCATATTATCAACTATATTAAATAATATAGACAATTTATATTCTGTCAACGACCAGCTTCGCTCACTGATGCGAGACCTCTGAAGAAATACAATTTTGTCACTGCCAGCAGGTCCCTTGCCTCACTGCGAGCAAGGCGAAACAATCTCCTTTTCTTGCCTCAAATATTTCCACTGCCCCTTGAGTTTATAGCTCTCCTTTCATACATAATTCAATCCTGGCCAGACAAATGGTAAAGGAAATATGTCCACTAGAACTTTCCCTATTTCTCCTTCCCTGGGTATCATTTCCTTTTCTTTCTTATCATGCCTTCCTAATACGATTTGGGTAAGTCTTTTCACATCAGTATTAAATTGCTCTCCATTGATACTGATACTAAATCTAGTACCTTGTTGCTCGAATTTGAGCGAATCTCTCTTCTTCCTGCCCAAACGCTCCTCAATATAGGAACCGAGTCTATCCATAAGGCGGGGAAGATTTATTATCTTGACTAGACCCGGGATACTTTCGCTTAATGAGATAAGATTTTTCTGACTAAGCAGATAGATAAATTCTGAATCATGAAAAGGTACATTAAAGGTTAATTCTTGAAGACTGTATCTTTCAAAAACGCATCTTACAGCATCCATGATTGCTTCTCTCGTACCAGAATATTCCACCACCTGGCCGATTCTTTTTTCACCCTCTTTTCCTCCCGGAGTTTGAATTGCCAGATAACCTAAGAATTCATCCCCTTTATGAACTGTCAGTATCTCTGCTTTTCTATCCATAGCCGCACCCGTAGTTAAAATTCTCTTAAA
>JAUWRE010000054.1 GCA_030610725.1 Candidatus Aerophobota bacterium
AGCCTCATCTCTCTTTCTGTAAGAGAAGATATCGCCAAGATGAAATATGTCCCTGAAGAAGATATAGAAAAAGAGAGAGAGAAGATAAACAGGAAACTAAAAAAAGAAGCTGATGAGTTGATAAACAGGACGGAGAATAGAGAATGAAAATAAAGCAATATAGTACTGTGAAAGAACTCACCGGACCTTTGATGTTAGTAGAAAAGGTCTCAGGGATATCTTATGAAGAGCTGGTAGAGATTGAGTTAGCCAATGGAGAAAAAAGGCGAGGTAGAGTTCTGGAAGTAACCTCCCAAACAGCTTTAGTGCAATTATTCGAACGGGCTACTGGCTTAGGAACAGAAAACACCCAGATAAGATTCCTGGGCAAGGGAATTCAACTGGATGTATCGGAGGATCTTGTAGGAAGGGTATTTGACGGATGGGGCAGACCTCGAGACGGAGGAGCAAAAATAATTCCAGAAAAAAAATTGGATATAAGTGGAAGTCCTATTAACCCTGAATCACGCGCCTATCCAGAGGAATTTATCCAGACCGGAATCTCAGCTATCGATGGGCTTAACACACTCTCGCGAGGACAAAAACTACCCATTTTCTCAGGAGCAGGTCTACCTCATATTCAATTGGCAGCTCAAATCGTCAGACAGGCTAAGGTTCTGGGAAAAGAGGAGGAATTCGGTATTGTCTTTGCTGCTATGGGAATAACTTTTGAAGAAGCAAATTTCTTTATCTCCAACTTTGAAGCCAGTGGCGCAATGGAAAAAACCACTCTCTTTCTCAATCTAGCCGATGACCCTGTAATCGAGAGAATTTCCACGCCCAGAATGGCTTTAACTTGCGCCGAATACCTTGCTTTCGACAAAGAAATGCATATTCTGGTCATTTTGATTGATATGACCAACTATGCTGAAGCGCTGCGTGAACTTTCTGCTGCCAGGCGGGAGGTTCCTGGAAGAAGAGGATATCCGGGCTATCTTTATACAGACCTGGCTAGTATTTACGAGCGAGCCGGTAGAATTAAAGAGAAAAAAGGCTCTATCACCTTAATTCCTATCCTCAGTATGCCTGATGATGACAAAACCCATCCCATACCTGACCTTACCGGTTACATTACGGAAGGTCAGATTATACTGCAAAGGAATCTTCACCAGAAGGGAATCTATCCCCCCATAAGTGTCCTTCCTTCCCTATCCCGTTTGATGGATGAAGGAATAGGAGGAGGGAAAACCCGAGAAGACCACCGTGAGTTGTCCAACCAGCTCTATGCTTGCTACGCCCAGGGACTGGAAATCAGAGAATTGGCACTGGTTATGGGTGAGGCTACTCTTGGTGAAATGGACAGGAAATATCTTCGCTTCGCCGATGAATTCGAGCGAGACTTTGTCTCACAGGGACAAAATGAAGACCGCCCAGTAGAAGAGACTTTAAATATTGGCTGGAAACTACTCAAAATTATTCCTACCCCAGAACTAAAAAGGGTAAGGGATGAGTTTATAAAAAAATATCGTATATAGTATTAAAAAGGGCAAAAAGGGGACAGGCTACTTTTTAGGAAAAATTTTAGCAACGCTGAGAATCGTAAGAGACTTAGTTAATAGCAAAAAATAAACATCCCGAACCTAGATGTAAAAAGTAGCCTGTCCCCTTTTTCGAAAACGAAATAGGAAAGGACGAGAAAAAAAATGCCTCAAGCTATACAAGTTAACCCCACCCGGATGGAGCTACTACAACAGAAACATAGGCTTGCTATGGCTCATCGAGCGCATGACCTTTTGGAAAACAAAAGAGACGAGTTAATTCAGCAGTTCCTTCCTTTAGTCAAAGAAGTACGAGAGTTGCAAAAAAGAGTATTGCAAGAGATGAACAGAGTCTATGCTGACTTTCAGGTAGCCAAAATGCTTAACTCAGAAAGAGAAATAGAAGAGGCTCTTATGTGGACTGAAATGAAGGTGGGTTTAGAAGTATCTGGATATACGAGATTCCAAGCTCCTCGATTTAAGCTGCAAATAGAGGGCAACCCTTTATGTTATGGTTTTTATGGAACTAATTGGAAACTTGATTTTACCCTTAAAGCGTTCCTGAACATCCTACCCTCTTTGCTCAACCTGGCCCAGAAAGAGGATGAGCTAAAGCGACTAGCTAAAGAAATCGAGCGAACAAGAAGAAGGGTAAATGCTCTGGAATATATTTTTATTCCCCGTGTGGAAGAGACAGTAAGATATATCACTATGAAGCTAGAAGAACGGGAAAGAGCCCACCTGATTAACCTGATGAAAATAAAGGAAATGGCGGAAAGACGGTGAGCTCTAAAGCTCACCGTCTTTTTTGTTATCCACCAAACACCAGTTTAACCATTTATCCAAATACGATTTGTCACTAATATTCCTTATGCCAGGCCTCTCCTCTTAAATATTCTTGCAGCTGCTTTTTATGTTGGTATGGCCAAGAAACACCACTAAAACTTGCTATCTCTCGACAAAAATGCTCTGGGATAACTACTCACCTTTTAACTCACCTTCTGAATAGCGGTGTGCCATTACAGAGAGAGGAATGGGGTCATAATCGCCGGCATGGCCTGCTTGGCCGAAGCTGACCATTCGCCTGGCAACAACTATCTTCATTGCTTCGCGGGCAGGCGCGAGATAACTACGTGGATCAAACCCTTCCGGATGCTCGCTCATGTACTTACGTATCGCTCCTGTTATTGCTAGGCGACTATCGGTATCGACGTTGATTTTGCGAACACCATGCCGAATGCCAAGCTGAATCTCTTCGATAGGCACACCCCACGTTGGCTTAAGTTTGCCACCGTGAGCATTAATGATATCCTGCAATTCCTTGGGCACACTGGAGGAACCATGCATAACAAGATAGGTCTTGCGTAATCGTTTGTGTATCTCAATGATTCGGTCCATATCAAGAATTGCGCTATCTGGTTTTCGAGAGAACTTATATGCACCGTGACTCGTTCCAATGGCAACAGCAAGAGCATCAATGCCTGTGAGCCCGACAAATTCTACTGCCTGATCCGGGTCAGTAAGGTATGCCATTGCATCAACCCCTGCACCATGTCCATCTTCAATCCCACCGAGACAGCCAAGTTCACCTTCAACCGTCGCACCACGTTCATGCGCCATTTCAACAACCTTGCGGGTGACTCTGACATTATATTCAAAGCTTGATAATGTTTTGCCATCCTCTTCCAATGAGCCATCTATCATGACGCTGGTAAAACCCATATCAACGGCGGACTTGCAGGTTTCTGGGCTATTCCCGTGGTCCTGATGAAGGGCAACCGGAATTTCAGGATAAAGCTCTGTTGCCGCTATCATCAAATGATAGAGGAAACGATCGTTTGTATAGCCTCGTGCTCCCCGGCTTGCCTGAATAATGACAGGAGATTTTGTTTCTCTTGCCGCTTCCATGATTGCTTGAATTTGCTCCATATTATTGACATTGAACGCTCCAACTCCATAACCGCCTTTAGCTGCCTCGTCGAGAATTTGTCGCATGGACACTAAGGACATCTTCTGCATCTCCTTTCGATATTATTAATCTATTCTATAATTATGTGTCTTTTCTAGATTTCTTGGACTGTCTTACACAGCTACCCTGCTATTTTTAACCAAATGCTGATTCAATTTCACCACGGTAAACTTCCGGGTAAAGGAGAAGTTTCTTCCTTTTTCTTGTTTTCTATTTTCGCCTATTTTCTAACTCTTTGACACGTGAATAGCAAAATACTATTTACGATTCATATTGTTGATACCAGTCTGGCCCTTTTTTCTCCAAATGGAAGTTAGGAAAACCTTTGAACTTCCTGTGTTCAAAATAGGGAGTAGCTTCTTGAAGGAGTTGATGTAGACGCTTGAAATTGCTTACTCCGCTGGTAGAAAGCCATTCCTCCATAGCTTCCCTGCCGGGATAATAGTCAGCACACCCCTGCCAGATAGCTCTTCCTCCCAAGAATCCTGATGCACCTGATTGAGTGGCTATGCGTACATTTTCCACAAATTCATCTATATCTACTCCTGCTGACAATACTACCCAGGGAACACCAGCCAGAGCTGTCACTTCCCGACAGAAACCTTTGATTTCTGACAAGTCATAAAGAGCTTCTCTTTTCACTCCATCAAATTCTCCCTGACAATACTCTTTGACAAATCTTAAATTGGCAGGGAATTCCACTTTGAGAATATCAACTCCATATTCAGAGCGAGAAAACTCCTTTACATAATCATGAACTATTTTTGGTTTGCGCAAGGCAAAAGTAGCATTATCCTTTTCTTCATCGGGCAAAAACGGATAATTTACCAGCTCTAAAACAAAAGGAAGATCGTATTGCCGACAATCCTTACCTACCCTTCTGGTTAACTCCTTTTGATGACTCACTACATCGGGAGAAGCATCTCCCCGATAATAAATGAGAAGTTTTACAGCATCTGCTCCGGCTCGCTTTGTCTTCTCCACTGTCCAGCCCGATATCAAGCTTGACTTTATTTCCTTACCGCTTTTGCCTGCTTTCTCTCCCCCTGTCTCCTCACTGCAAAGAAGAAGACCTGTCCCTTTGGTGAAGTACTTTATGGCATTAGGATATCCGTAAATCGGATCGATGAGAGTAGCACTAGAATAAGGGGATAGTACCTTGGTTATTATCGTCTTAAATTCAGCTAAATCCTGGTATTTTACCTCATCTGCCTTTTTAGAAAGCACTTTAGCCAGCATCTTCCTTAAAGAACCTCTTTGGTCAATAGCCATCATCTTGAACCGACCATTCTCATCGGCCAATGCCTTTAAACCACGTATTTTACCGGCAGAAATAGATACCTTTTCCATCAACTTCCCTCCTAATATGTGTTTTGAAATAGGTCACACTTCAGTCTCTTCTAAGCTTCTTCTTTTCTGTCATTGCGAACCTGCCGCAGGCAGGCGTGGCAATCTCATGAGATTGCTTCGGTTTCGTCTCGCAATGACAAGCAACGAATTTCGATTCACCATTCACGATTCACGATTCACCAAAACCAACCATCTTTTCTACTTCTCTTAAATAAGGAGCACCCTCCATAGGGCCCTTTTTAGCTACGGCCAAGGCACCCACGGCATTAGCAAATTTAGCCACTCGCTTAATAGACCATCCTTTAAGAAATCCGGCTATAAAAGCAGCATCGAAGCAGTCACCCGCTCCAGTTGGGTCTATTTCATTCACCGGAAAAGAAGGAACCTTTAGCTTCCCCTCTCTTGTATAAATACAGGAACCTTCCTCACCCAACTTGAGAGCCACTATCTCCGGGCCGCATTCGAGCAACCTCCTACAGGCTCTATCTATATCCTCAATTCCCATCAACATCCTCACTTCCTCTCCACTGGGTAAAATAATCTCACAAGAAGAGAGAATAGGCTCACAGATTTCCCTGATTTTTTCTATGGCCAATAGCTCAGGACGAAGGTTGGGGTCAAAACTGATCTTTCCTCCTGAATTCTTAACTATCTCCACTGCTCTATAACACAACCTGCGCCAGGAATCATTTATGGACAGGGTTGAGCCCATTATATGAAGATAACTTATCCCCGACAAATAATCTCTATTAAGCTGAGTCTCGCTAATTCTTCCTGAAGCAGCCTGGGGAATATGATAAATAAATTGGCGAGTTCCGTCACTATAATAGGTGACAAAAGCCACTCCTGTAGTATAATTATCTAAGGATTGAACATAGGTAGTATCTACTCCGTCTTCTTTTAGTCTATTGGTAATCAACTTTCCAAAATCATCCCTTCCTACGCTGCCAATAAAACCAGAGGATATGCCTAATCTGGCTATAGCATCAATAAAAATGGCCGGGGCTCCGCTGGCAAACGGACCAGCAAAAGTCCCTTTGACCCCAAGAGGCTCATCTATATTTTCTCTCATAATCTCGACCAACAGCTCGCCCATAGAAACTACCTGGAGCTTCATATCCTATTCCCCCATTCTCGTATCTCGTCGGTTAATTAGTTCATTGTCCATTATTAGGAGGCATCAGCCAATGAACTCTTCAGGTACTTCACTTAACAACAATCCCAAGAATTTTTCAAATTCCGATACTACAATTACCAAAGCATTATAAATGATTCCCCTTGAGTGTCAAATTTTACTATAAACGTCCCTTCTTACGAGTGATACAGACCAGTCGCTCACTCCCAGACCGATATGACTCTCCTTCTGGGCTGGAAAACTTATCGCAAATAATGAAACCACTATTGTAAAGCAGCGGAGCTAATTCTCTTAATCCGTAAGGCTTCTGAAGGTGTATCTCTTCACTTCCATCTTCAAATTGAAATGTAGTAATGGCAATTTTTCTCCGGGGGTAATAGCCAAACTTTTCCAGAAATCTCACCCCGCCCACCTTACGACGATGCTCTCGGTAATGTTTGTTACATAGAACTTCCGTAACACTATCAAACATAAAGAAACCGCTTGATTTAAGTGCAGAATTCACCCTGGCTAAAAAATGAGCTACATCACCTTCTGATAAGAGATAATTAATGGAATCGAAGGTACAAAAGATAAGGTCAAAAGGTTCTTTTGTATTAAGCTCTTTCATATCCTGAACTTTGAAGAAAAGAGAGAGCTCCGGCTTTACCTTAGCTTGAGCCAGTGCTATCATTTGGGGAGAGTTGTCTATACCGACCACAGAGAACCCCTGCTGGGCTAGCTTCAGAGCAAGGATTCCTGTACCGCAAGCAACATCAAGAATCCGACGATGGCTAAAAAAACTCTCTCTAAATAGTTCTTTTACTAACCTGAAGTAGGACTGGCCAAAAAAGCCCCATCCTTTATCATATATCTGACTGAGTCCTTCATAAGGACTTACCACTCTTATTCTCCTAATTCTTTCTTCATCAAATCTGCTACCTGTGCCGCTGCTCCAGGGCCTCCCATCCTCTTTTTGCTTACTCTTAATGCTTCTTCTTTTTTTTCAGGATGGGAAAGAATTGCGC
>JAUWRE010000160.1 GCA_030610725.1 Candidatus Aerophobota bacterium
GAAGTGGCTAAAGACCTTCTGGGAAAGATATTGGTCAGAAAATTGGCTGAAGATACAATAAAGGGAAAAATCGTGGAAACAGAAGCCTATTACGGCGCGCAGGATCCTGCCTCCCATGCTTTCAGAGGCAGAACTGAAAGAGCAAAGATAATGTGGGAAATGCCGGGAACAGCCTATATTTATCTTATTTACGGTATGTATTACCTCTTTAATATAGTAACAGAGGAAAAAGGGAAAGCAGGAGCGGTGTTACTAAGAGCATTAGAACCTCAGGAAGGGATTGGGTTGATGAAGAAAATGCGGAAGACCGATGAGATAAAAAATTTAACCAATGGCCCAGGTAAATTGACTCAAGCTTTTGCCATCACTAACAAAGAACACAAACAGGACTTACTCTCTGGTTCCCTGGTGATTGAAGAGGGTATAAAGGAGGAGTTTGAAATAATTTCTAGCACAAGAATTGGAGTGAATGCTGGAGGCCAGGCTAAATTGACATTTTACATCAAAGGAAATGAATTTGTGTCAAAAAGGTAAACCCTATCTCATTTGCCTTTAATATGATTTAATGATAAAATATGGAAAAGATAGAATTAGGGGATAGAGCAATAACACCCTGCCGACGTTCAAGGGACCATAATCAATAAATGAAAAAAATCATCCTCTTCATAATTATTTTTCCATTGATAACACTAGCTCTCCTTCATTTTTCTTCTCCCCCTTCTTTCAGATGGTTGCTTTCTCCCAGGACACCTGAATCAATTATTTCAGAAAAAGCACCGCAAGAATCAGACTCAACTACTATAAATAACCTAACTCTTTTGTTATCCACAACTATCCGGCATGGGCAGACTATCTATGAATCTCTTATTTCTGCAGATATTTCTTCCCAAAAAACCTATTCTATTACTGAGGCACTGAAATCTATTTTTAATCCTAGAAAGTCTAAACCGGGAGACATACTTAAACTAAAAGAATATCCGGATGGACGACTTCTCTTTGAATATTTCCCTAATTCTTTAAAATACTATGCGGTGGAAGAATCAAAAGAAGGAGTTTTTTCGGCTTATGAAAGGGAAATCCCTGTGCATAAGGTCCTTATGGGAGCCAAAGCAAGTATTCAGTCCTCAGTTTATGAATCAATGAGAAAACAAAAAATTGAGGTGGACCTAATTTACCGATTTGCAGATATATTTGCCTGGGAAATAGACTTTCTTACTGACACTCGTAAAGGAGATGCCTTAGAACTTATATGGGAACAACATCTCTCTCCTGAGGGTAAGGTTGTAGCACAAGGAAGAATTCTGGCTGCGCAATACATCAACGAAGGGAGAACTCACACTGCTATATTCTTTAAGGATAAGGAAAATCATTCTGATTATTACACGTCCGAGGGTAAGTCATTGCGCCGTTCCTTTCTTCGTTCTCCTCTAAATTACCGCCGAATAAGCTCTGGTTTTTCCTGGAATAGACTGCACCCCATTTTAAGAATCTATCGTCCTCACCTGGGTATAGATTATGCTGCTCCCACCGGAACTCCAGTCTGGACAGTTGCCGAGGGGACGGTAACTTTTGTAGGCTGGAATGGTGGGTACGGAAGATATATCAAAATAAGGCACGCTCAAGGTATTACTACCAGTTATGGCCACCTTTCCCGTTATGCAATAGGAATTAAAAAAGGGACCAAAGTAAAGCAAGGTCAAACAATTGGATATGTAGGCTCTACTGGTTTGTCTACCGGTCCACATCTCGATTTTCGCATAACACAGAACGGCACTTATGTCAATTTTCTCCAGACGAAATTTCCTACTGCTTCCTCGGTAAAGCCGGATTATTTTGATGAGTTCGAAAGAACGAGTCAGAAATATCTTGCTTATCTGTCTGTACTCAACGAATATTCGGAAAACATCTACGTTTTTCCGACCATCGACGATAGTCTCTGAGACACCAATCTTTCCTTGAGCCATCCTTACTCATGGCTAAATCTTCGATGCCACATTTAGGATCACTACAGTTGAGACATTCACCACTACAACTGCTGACTGGATAAAACTTTTCTTTCTTTCTTCCATAAATCGGTATATTTATGCCTTCGCAATTTCGGGAACTCATAAACTCCTGATTCAAGCCAACAATCTCTCCCTCCTTGAGCTGATACTCCATACAGAGGGCAAAAGTAATATTCTTCTTTTCGCAGATATTACCTAAGAGGTGGAAGATTTTTTTTCGATAATCTATTCTGGCATTAAGATAAGCATCGATTTTCTCCTGGTATAGCTTTCGATAATCCCATTCTATCCCCACTCCAAAGTGGTTCTTCAAGATTTTAAGGATTCTTTCTTTGATTCTAAGGGGAATATCAAGAATACTAGCAATGATATGCTTTGCTCCTGTGCCTCTGGCTCTTTCTATCAATTCTGTTAAATCTTTTGGCTTATCGGTAAGATAAGGAAAGATTGGATCTATACGGCAAACAGCAAAAATTCCTTCATTGGCTAATCTTTCCAGATTATTAAATAAAATTGAAGTTGAGCTGCCGCCAGGAACAAGGAGCTTTCTTATTTTGTCATCAAGGGTAAGTATAGAGACCTGTCCGAAGGAATGTGTCTGCAGTTTTATAAGCTCAATAACTTCTTGGGGAATGAATGCTTTGGTAATGAATTCAATAGGGATGTTTCTTTCTATAAAAACCCTGATTATCTTCTCTGATAGGTGGTATTTCTCGTTCAAAGGCTGAAAAGGGTCAGTAACTGGACTGAGATAACCGCAACTGGCAATATCTATAGAGTCGAGTTGTTTTGCCACTACTCGGTCAAAATCCTTAGCTACTGTAATGATTCCTTTTTCGCAGAAGGTCTGAAAATGCCCTGGAAAGGCTAAGGTATAACAAAAGAAGCATCCAATGCCGCAACCATTATAAGGATTGATAAGCATTCTCTCTGAGGTGCACTCTCTTTTACCCGGCCACCATCCATGAAGCTCTTTTTTTGTAGAAACAAGAATATGTTTTTCTGGCTCTTCGATTACCTCATATTCTCTTTTATTGACAACTATCTTCATTTTCCACTATACGCTATCTTTAAGGAATATCTTTATGAAATCGCCTCCTTGCAACAAACCAAAACTACCTTCAGCACAAGAAAATTCGTCAAACCGATTAACACCATCGGGCGTTTTGGCTGAATTATATATTAAAAACGGCACTGCTTCAGCAACATGGGTCCTTACTTTAATGGGGGTAAAGTGGTCGGGTAATACAGCAATACGAGTATTTTCATCTATTTCCTCTAATACTCTTCCTACTAACCTTTTATCAAAATACTCAATGGTTTTAATCTTCAAATCAATATCGCCCTGGTGAGAAGCTTCATCACTTGCCTCTACATGAACCCAGACCAAATCATATTTTTTCAATGCCTTCAGGCACGCCTCAGCTTTTCCCTCGTAGTTAGTATTATAGAGTCCTGTTGCTCCCTTGACCTTAATCACATCAAAACCAGCATAAATACCTAACCCCCTAATAAGATCGACGGCTGAAATCACAGCTCCTTTTATTCCGAATCTTTCCTGAAATTTTCTCATACGAGGCTTCTTGCCTGGTGACCAGGGCCAGAGCAT
>JAUWRE010000040.1 GCA_030610725.1 Candidatus Aerophobota bacterium
GATAGTTATGTTTGCCAAATGGGGAGAAAACCAAGGAAGGAGGAGATAAATCGGGTTGAGCAAATTCTTCTCAAACGAGGACTTTTAAAAAAGTGAAGAAGATAAAAGGAGAGAACCCGATTAAAAAATTCCGTGTAATGATGGAAAAGTCATCAGTTATTCAAAGGAGCGCAGGGGGGCTCTTTGCATAATCATTCCCATCTTGAAACGGGCCATAACAGTTAATTGGGGATCCTGGTCTAAGTCAGAGACTATCTGGTATTCAACAATGGCCTCAGCAATTTTATTTTCCATCTCATAGATACTTCCTAGAAGAAAGTGGGAGAAAGCACTATTAGGATCTGTCTCTAAAGCTTCTTTGGCATCAAGAACGGCTTTGTCTAATTTACCCATTTGAAAATAGACCATTCCACGCGAGTTATAGAAATCTATCTTTTGGGAAGATAATAATCTGGCACGTTCAAAGTAACTATTTGCCTTATCAAGTAATTCTTTGTCCTCGTAGATTATTCCTAGCATTAAAGGAATGGTGCTATCGTCAGGTTCTAGATCTTGAGCTTTTTTGTATATCTCAATAGCCTCATCTAATTCGCCTTTCTGGTAAAGTTCACGTGCTTTTTGTTGATAAATAACTGATTGTTTTGGCTGAGGGACAATTTTGGTAAGAATGATATAGACAGCCAGCAGGGCAACAGCAGCTATTCCTCCTCTGATAAGCCATCTTTTTCTGGCTCGAACTCTTTTTTCTCTAAGTAACTCATCCAGATACCACCACCAATGGGAGCGGGGAATCTTTCTTTCCTCTCGGTAGGGTAGGGGATTGAGAGAAGCAGTCAGTTTTCTATAGACCATTTTCATTTTTTTTCTTATGATGGTATCAAAGGTCCCCAGTCTTGCTTTATCCGCTTCTAGGCCAGTTCCTCTTTTTTCCAAATTGAGAAGAAGGTTCTCTATCTCATCCCTTAAAGTCAACATCTTCAGGATTTCTTGTTCAGGATAGTTAATATTGAGAACATAATCTTTATATTTCTCAATCATTTTTCTTAAGTTGTCTAAAGTCATTTTTGAATTCTGGACAGGATATCTCCGAAGTCTCTAGCCTCGGATAGACTCTTGATAGTGCGGAAAGCCATGACTATGGAGCCTTTCTCCTCCAATACTTTCATAATTCTTCTCAAGGTTCTGGTTGTTCCGATTATTTTGGGGGTAACGAAAGCAGCTGTTTTCTTGCTTTCCAATCCGCTGCAGCTCTTAATATATGAGGCAAGTGATTCTGGAAATTTACCTCCCCAGAATCCCAGAACCGGACTACCTATATAGACTAGGTCATAGACATAGAGGCTAGTTATACTTTGTCCTCGCCCTACTTTCACCTCGTCCACATCATTCCCTCCCTTTCTGATGGCTGAGGAAATGGCCTGCACGATCGCTCTCATTCTTGCTGTGGATCCTGAATATATTATCAGCGCTCTCAATTTTACCTCCTGTTCTCTGCTGCCTTTCGTTTGTGATGAGTCTCCACCTGGAAGACAAATGTTCTTATCTTGTTCAAATAGTTAGCCTGATGAGAACCGTCATAGGATAAGTTAAGAATAGGGAAGTTAGCATACTCTTTTTCTATTTGAGTACTCAAAGCCCAGGCTATATTTCCTGGCATACAGGTAAAAGGCATTATATTGACTACGCCATCCCTTCCTCTTTCTATGGAATGGAGGGTTTTTCCTACTGTCAAAATAGCTTCTCCTCTTAAAGACCTATCCAGGTATTTTTCTCCTAGCTGGAGAACTTCCTCAATATGCGGCTCTTCAAATCCTTTTATTATATCTTTAAAGGGCTTTTCCAGTCTTTTTTCTATTATTTCCTGAAACAGATTTCTTATCCTGTTAGTAGTTAATTTTAGCAGGTCTTTCTCTTTCCAGGTTAGCTCTTTGTGCATCTGGTTTGTATACATGAACCATTCTCTCATTGAAGCGAGTTCTACTTTTACCCCGAGTCTTTCTAGTTCATCGATAATGAATATATTGCTATAGGGGTTATGTCTTACATATATCTCTCCCACTACAGTCACCGCTGGCTTGTCGCTTTCTTTTCTTCTTACCTTTCTCAAGGCCTGGGCCGCTTCCTGCATAAGATTTTTAAGGCCCTTCCCCTGGCTGATCAATTTACAAATCTCGTCTCTATACTTTAGATATATTCTATTTGTCTCTCCCTTGTCTATTTCATCTGCCCTGATTAATCTTTGGGCTTTACGCAGTATATCAATAGCAGCAATCCCTTCCCAGGCAAGCTTGCTAAATTTTGCTCCGTAGCCACCATAGCTATTTTCTGAATCGAGAGAAATGATAGGAATGTCACTATAACCTAATCTTTTCAGGACCTGTAGTTGTTGGAACTTCTGGTACTGACCGAATCTACAAGGTCCTTGAGCTGTACCCATAAAGAAAGCTATTTTATTTGTTCTGTGGCCATTTTTATTTATTACTTTAATCATATCCCCGGTAGTGAGGATGCAAGGGTAACATTCTCTACCTGTGGTATATTTTTGTCCCTCCCGCAGGGATTCCAAGTCGCTGATAGGCATAACCTCTGCTTTTTTGCCCAGAGCTTGCAGGGCTGCTTTAAGGGCGTAGGAGTGATCATCCATATAAGGAATGTAGATGGTTCTTTGGTTATCTTTTAGAAGAGGTAAGGAGAATTCTTTTGAAATCTTTTCTTGAGTAATTTTCCTATTTTGAATACTATCCAGGAAAGCTTCCAGTCGGGTTATAATCCCAGCTTCGGCGCTGTGCTCATCAATCTGCAGTTCCAGGAAGGGTCTATCCATCTCTTCAGCGAAGTATTTAGAGATAAAAGAATCTGGCCCACAGCCGAAATTAGTAATATAGATAGGATAGAGATTGTCTGTTTCCTTTATTACTCTAGCAGCAGCAAGAATCTTTTGGCCGTATGCCCAATACATATTGGGGTAATCTTGAGATATCAGAGAAGGGTCTAAATTCAAAAAATCCATAGGGATAGCCAGCATTCCCAGTTCTCTCATCTTTTCCACTATGTCTAGATTAAGTCCTGGGTCACAACCATTATAGGGACGGGAAACAATTACAAATCCCTTTTTCTTGCCCAGGTTGTTTAGTACCTCCTGGCCTTTTTTTTTCAGCTCCTCATTAAACTGATATTGTCTTTTCCGGGCTACCTGGCTAGCCTTTCTAGTTTCAGAAGGAGTCTCATTGAGGAGGCTCCCTATCTTTCTCAATGCTTCATCCGTGCTTTCCCTGAAGGATATCTTTGGTTGCAAGAATTTGGCGGAGTAGTTTTCTCTTTTAATAGTAGCATTAATAAAGTAGGGGATACTTTGAGACCAGGGACAGTTATAAGTCCTTTTTAATTGAGAGTCCCCTTTTTCAAAGTCAATTATGCTGGGTATGAATATATAGTCTAAGTCCTTCTCTAATAGATTCAGAACATGACCATGGGTTACTTTTATGGGAAAACAGGTATCAGCAACTACTATCTCTATTCCTTGATGGATGATGCCATCGTTGGTTCTGTCTGATAAGATTACCTCATAGCCAAGTTCGGTGAAAAAGCCTTCCCACAGAGGAAAAAGCTCGTAAGTATGTAGGGAACGTGGTATCCCAATTTTTTTCCTTTTGTTGTCATTGCCAGCGGAGCGAAGCAATCTCTTTTGCCTGGTAAAAAGAAGTTTATCCCTTTCCTTGAACAGATTAGGGACTCCCTTTATTTTTTTCCTTCCCTCTTTACCACTATACTTATCGCATCTATCTCCATAAGTTAAGGGTTTCTCTTCTCCTTCAATCCAAACCTGATTTACTTTGCAATGATTGGGACAATCCTGGCATACAAAAGATTCTATTCGGTAATCGGCTTCAGTCAGGGCAAATCCTTTGAATTTGCTTTCACCTTTTGTTTCTTCTGTAGCTACAATAGCTACTCCGATGGCACCCAGAACCTCGTTATGGGGTGGAACAGTTATTCTTTTTCCCATAATTTTTTCAAAGGCAGCTAGCACAGATTTATTACAGGCTGTTCCTCCCTGGAAAAAAATATTATTTCCTATCTTTCTATTCTCTACCACTTTATTCAGATAGTTGTGGACTACCGAGTAGGCTAATCCGCCTACCAAATCGGGAACGGGAAATCCTCTTTGCAGATGCTCAAATAGAGCCGATTCCATAAATACAGTGCATCTATCTCCCAGGTCAGCCGGACTGTCACTGGAGAAAGCTATCTGTTCGAACTCTTTTTTAATATTTATTTCTAATTTTTCCGCTTGTTCTTCTAAAAAAGAACCTGTTCCTGCTGCACAGGCTTTATTCATAGTGAAATCAATTATTGTTCCCTTTTCCAGACTGATAAACTTAGAATCCTGACCCCCAATCTCAAAAACTGTATCCACTTCAGGGCTTACACTTAGTGCTCCTCTGGCCTGGGCAGTAATCTCATTCTTGATTACATCTGCCCCCACAAAAGCACCAATCATATATCTACCTGAACCGGTGACCCCAACTCCCTTGATACGCACCTTTCCTTCTACTTTACTCTTAACTTCTCTTAGGCCGTCTTGTACTACCTTAACTGGCTTTCCTGCCGTAGGTAGATAGCTCTTAGCTAAAAGATGCCTTTTCTCATCTATCACTGCTACATTTGTGCTTACCGAGCCTATATCGATTCCTAGATAGGCATCCATTAGTTGGCCATCTTTCAGTAGCTGACAATCCTTTTCTAGCGAGGTTGCCTCTTCTTTTTTGTAATCGAGGGAGAGCTTGGGTAAGGCTTCCCTTTCCTCAATGAGAGAGATTTCTTTTTCTAGGTTACTTTTGTCGAATGGTTTCACTTGCCTTTTTTCTAGCAAAACCAATGCTGCTCCCAGAGCTCCTACGGAATAGAAGTACTCAGGAACAGTTATGTCTTCTCTTTTTAGAACCCTCTTAAAGGCTACTAACATAGCCTCATTGGCAGCTACGCCTCCCTGGAAGGAGATAGGACCTTTAAGGTCTTTACCTCGAGCAATATTACTTTTGTAGCTTCTTGCCAGGGCCTCACATAATCCCATGGTTATGTCAGAGGTGGGAGTTGCTTTCTGCTGCAAGTGAATCATATCCGTCTTAGCGAATACAGCACATCTAGCTGCCAGACGAGCGGGGTTAACTGATTTTAAAGCCTCCTGGGCGAATTCTTTTTCGATATCCAGCTCCAGTCTTTTTGCCTGTTGGTCTAAGAAGGAGCCCGTACCAGAGGCACAACTTGAATTCATGCCAAAATCCTCGACTTCCCCTCTTTCGTTTATCTGTATGAACTTGGCGTCACATCCTCCAATGTCTATAACTGTTCTTATCCCGGGATGAAGGTGGTGGATCCCCTTAGCCTGGACTATTATCTCTTCTAGATAGGGCAGCTTCCATTCTTTGCTTAAATATTCTCCATTTGAGCCGGTTGTGGCCATATATTGAAAAGGATATTTTCGGGCTATTTTCTTTACGATTTCCCTGGCTACTTCCAGAGGCTTACCACTATGACGTCGGTAATTTTCTTCATAAACAATTTTCCCTTTTTTATCTATAACTATAGCATTTACGCTTATTGACCCTAAATCCAGTCCTACTATGTAATTATTCTTGTTCATTCCTTACCTTTTCTTCCGTTTATCTATATCATCAATGGTTCATAGTTCATTGTTCGTAGTTCATCGAGAAAAACAATTAAGATGGTAAATAGTGAGTGGCAATTCGTTGCTTATTGCTAGTCGCTCGTTGCTCGAGAGAAAGAGAGAAGAGTCTGAGTTCTACGCGCTCAATACTCGTTCCCTTCTCCCCTGTGGAAGAGGGATAGGGTGAGGGGAAATTAACCATTTAACTAAATTAACCAGTTACCAGTTAACTAACGGGCTAGCAGGTCAATGAACTATGAACAATGAACTACGTAGAGTGAGTTTAGCATAAGAGGAGAGTATGTCAAGGTTTAGAGTTGGTTTTTTTGCTGATTAGGGAGAGTACTGATAATTCTGGGGTGCTTCCATCTTTTTCTGGAGAAATATAACTATGGATACTATTCCAGGGCACTTTTTAAAGCGGCGATGGCTACCTCTAGTTGTTTCTCGTCGGGTTCCTTGGTGGTGATTTTTTGTAGCCATAGTCCCGGAGCAATTAGTATTTTGACAATTTTGCTGTCTTTTTTCTTGCGGGATAATCTGGTAAGCTCATAGGATATACCACCAATCAGAGGGACAAAAAGTAGTCTTATTAAACGCCCGGAGATGCCATGCGGCCTGCCCAAAAACATAAATACCAGGATACTAATCACCATTACTATTAGAAGGAAGCTTGTTCCACATCCAGGATGACGAGTGGAGTATTTCTTTGTGTTTTCGGGAGTTAAATCTTCCCCTGCTTCAAAGGTAAAGATGCTTTTGTGCTCGGCTCCATGATATTCAAAGACCCTTCTCATGCTTTTCCATAGACTAATAGCCCAGATATATATTAAAAAGAAAGTTATTCTAATTAAACCATCAATGAGGTTAAATAAGAATCCTCCTTTGACCCCGGTTAACTCTACCAGAACCAAAGGAAGGTAGAAGAATATGAATAGGGCTAAGGCAAAACCCATGAGAAGTGATAAGATTAACCAGAGAGTGACAAATATTCCCTGTTTTTTTTCTTGCTTGCTGCCAAAGGTTTTTGTCTCGGGGTTTTCTTCATCCATGGCCTCTTCGGCCGAAAAACTAAGAGCTCTTATTCCCAGGTATAAAGATTCAATGAGAACTACTGCTCCTCTAATGATGGGAATTTTCAAGAATCTAAATCTTTCGGTGAGAGCGACATAGGGCTGTTTTTTTATCACTATTTGGCCATCACTCTTTCGCACAGCTACAGTGAATGATTTAGGAGAGCGCATCATTACTCCTTCTATGACTGCCTGTCCTCCTACCTGAAATTTTTTTGTTGTAGTATCAGTAGTGCTATCAGTATCCGAAGAGTTCCTTTTCTTGTCCATTTTTGCTCTCCCTCTTTTTGTGTTCATTGTTTGTAGTTCATCGGGAAAATCACGGTTTCCTCTCCCCTGAGGGGAGAGGATTAAGGTGAGGGGATATCAACAACGATGAACTAATAACTTGATTGAGTTTAACATAAGGAAGGAGGATGTCAAGAATTGAAAAGGAGGCCAGAAATCTGCTTATTTTATATCGAGTTCAATCACCGTACAGGAATGGGGAGGGAAGCTATAGTCAAACCTAGAAGCCGCGTTTCTAATCATCCCAGTTTTAATCTTAATCCTCTCAGGATTTTCAAAGTCATTTGTTGCCATTACATTAGGTCCACTTAGCTCATAGATTTTAGCTTGGGCAGATGGAGAAAAGCCTTCTAAGAAGATAGGGCACTCTATATCTTTTTCCAGGTGGTAATTAACCGCAGCAATGTATAACTTATCTTTGGCTCTGTCTAAACTCACAGAGGCATCTAAATAGGGAGCATTGGCTAGTTTGAACTCTCGCCGACCAAAATGGGCCTTCACTTCAATATCATAAGTTTCTGATTTAACTAAAGTATCTAATACGATTTCTCCGGTGTGATTAACAAAAAGTTCAAAAGCTCTATAAATAGAGGTGAGGTAAAGACGTTTAGTATCTGTGTGAATAGCTCCCAGCACATTTACCAGTTGAGCCAGATTAGCCATGGTTACACTCTGGCACAGCTTATGCATGGTAATAAACACTCCAGCGGCGAATAATCCATCTTTCAGAGCATAATTTTCCTCCAGGTCATTTTCTTGATTGCCTCTATACCAGATATTCCACTCATCAAGAGCAATCTTTACTTTCTCTTCTTCTTTCATTGAAGGCTGAGCTATCTCTATCACACTCTTTAGAACCTCTAGCCTTTTTTTGACCCAATATACAGAAGCCACTGTCTCATAATAGTCATCTGAACCCAGATACTGATGATTGGAAATGTAGTCTATATATTTTCCGGCAGTTTTAACTACTTCCATATCCCATTCTGGCTCATCTGCCCCCACGGCAATGATTTTTATAGTAGGGTCAACTACTTTCATAAAGTAGGCATATTCCCTTAGAACCTTAGCATACTCTTTAGCTGACCTATAACCTACCTGCCATTCTCCATAGTTTTCATTACCTACTCCCCAGTATTTGACCTGGTAGGGCTCTGGGTGACCATTTTTTGCCCGTAATTTTGCATAGTAACTATTT
>JAUWRE010000188.1 GCA_030610725.1 Candidatus Aerophobota bacterium
AGTACCGAAGGAGAATTTCTTCCGTCGCTGTATAGTAGCTTCTTATTCTTTCTACTCAGATTCTCGTTTCGGGAAAAATATAAACTCCTCGCCTTGCTCCTCAAACAGTATATTTTTCTTCTTCCTCAACTCGAAGCTTCGTTAGGGTAGCTCCTATAAGGCTTCTTCAGAAAATGTGCTTCGGGAGATGTATAAATGCTATATTTCAAGAATTGGTTAGATTAAGTAGCTCTTCCCTCAGCTTTTCCATCTTCTTGTCCAGATTCTGCATAAACTTTTTGCCCCTGGCAGTGGCTACTGCTCCCTGGGGTGAAGGCTTGAGCAGGTTATGATGCTCCAGAACTCTCAAAGAATATCTGACCTGATGTTGGGGGAATCCACTAAGTTCAGAAAGCTTTATAATACCAATTGAGCGGTGAAGGATAACAAAATTTAGAACAATAGTATGCCTGGCCAACCTTTTGATATCTCCCTCAATCTTAGCTAACATTATAGTCTGCCAATATCCTTGCTAGAAAGAATCTTTACCTCCTCCGCCTGGAATAGTCCTACTGCATCTTTTAGTTTTTCGATTTTTAAAACCACCAGAGCATTGCTGCCTTTCGGGGCTACAAAAGCATAGAGGTACTCCACATTGATGCCTGCTTTCCCCAGAATAGCCATAACCCCTGCCAGGCCACCTGGTTTATCCTCGACCTCTACTACTATCACCTCTGTTTGAGATACCGTAAATCCCTTTTCCTCTAGAGCTTCATATGCCTTTTCAGGTTTGTCTATTATCATTCGCAAGATACCAAATTCGGTAGTATCAGCAATAGCCAATGCCCGGATATTGATTCCTTTATCCCCTAAAACCTGGGTAATCTCAGCTAGTCTGCCTATCTTATTTTCCAGGAATACCGAAATTTGTCTTACTTCCAACTTAGCCTCCTATTTTGATTTTCTCTTGTCTATTATACGTTTTGCTTTACCCATACTTCTCTCAATGGTCCTTGACTCAACCAACCTCACTCCTACTCTCAGGCCCAGCGCATCTTCAATTTCTTTTTCGATTTTAGCTTCTATTTTCTCCACTCTCTTTACCTCATCGAAGAAAGTGTTAGGAGAAACCTCAAGCTCAACTGTTAACTCATCTAATCCTCTTTTCCTCTCCAAAATCAACTGATAATGGGGCTCAGCTTCCTCTATCTGAAGTAATACGTTTTCTATTTGAGAAGGAAAAATATTTACCCCTCTTATAATGAGCATATCGTCAACCCTGCCCTTGATTTTATTAATTCTGGCTATGGTTCTTCCACAATCACATGGTTGATAATTTATCTGGGTTATATCGCCAGTTCTATATCTTACCAGAGAAGTCCCTTCTCTAGTCAAGGTAGTCAAGACTAACTCTCCCTCCTCTCCTTCTTCTAGAACTTTATCCGTTTTGGGGTCAATTATTTCAGGCAGGAAATGGTCTTCAAAAATATGCATTCCTTCTTTTGCCTCACACTCCTGAGCCACTCCTGGCCCGATAATCTCGGTCAATCCATAAATATCTAGAGCATCTATCCCCAGTTGAACTTCGACTTCTTTACGCATATTCTCTGACCACGCCTCTGCCCCCAATATCCCTACCCTGAGGGAGAGTTCCCTGGGGTTAACTCCTATCTCTTCTGCTACCTCTGCTATGTGCAAAGCGTAAGAAGGGGTGCAGGTTAGAACTGTGGATTTAAAATCCTGCATTATCATTATCTGTCGCCTGGTCTGCCCCCCAGAAATAGGGATAGTTTTTGCACCAATTAATTGAGCTCCATAATGGATTCCCAGTCCCCCGGTGAAAAGACCATAACCATAAGCATTGTGGACTACATCCTTTGAGGTAGTTCCCGCACAGGCTAAAGCTCTAGCCATAACCTCTGACCAGACCTGGATATCTTTTCTGGTGTACCCGTTGACTACCGGTTTCCCGGTGGTTCCGGAAGAGATGTGAAATTCCACTATTTTCTCCAGTGGTGCAGTGAACAAGCCAAATGGATAGCCCTCCCTTAACTCTGATTTTCTAGTAAGAGGAAATTTTCTTAAATCTTCCAGTGACTCTAGAGCATCTGGATGAAGGTGATTCTGGCTAAATTTTTTTCTATAGAAAGGCAATGTCTCATAGACCCGACGGACAACTTCTTTCAGCCTTGTTAGCTGAAGGTCTCTTAAATTATCTCTATCCATACACTCATATTCTTTATTCCAGATCATTGTTCCTCCGCTTAACATAAACCTCAGGACATTCTCGTATTGCGTATATCGTATGTCGTATTGCGCAATACGCATCACGCACGACAGAGCTGGTGAATCGTATTTCGTGAATCGTGAATTGTCAACCGAACCCCAAAATCATTTACTTTCTTGTTTGCGATTCACCATTCACCAACGACCATTCACTAGTCTGCCCTTCCTAATTTGAAAGCCTTCAAATTAACCTCTATAGTACGGGAAGGGACCTCTTGACCAATGACTTTTTCCCAGGTACTTGGTTCAAAGCTAAGAAAGGTGGAAAGATTTCCCAATAAAACCAGGTTAAAAGCCTTTGCATTGCCCACACCCTGGGCAATCTTGCTGGCTTCTATTTTGACCATTTGAGAACTTCTCCTCTTTAGATGAAGAAGAATATCTTTAGGATACTTCTCTTTGCCAATACTTACCATAAGAGGAAAAATTTCCAGATTATTCAATATCAATATTCCCTCTTTCTTTAGATAGCCAATAAACCTTAAAGCCTCTAGTTTTTCTGAAGCAATGAGAAAATCCGCCTCCCCTTTTCTAATAAGGGGAGAATAGACCTTACTTCCAAACCTTACCTCTGAACTAACGCTGCCTCCCCTTTGGGCCATGCCATGAACTTCCGACTTTTTGACATCATACCCTTCTTGAAAGGCTACTTTAGC
>JAUWRE010000073.1 GCA_030610725.1 Candidatus Aerophobota bacterium
AACTTGATGCGGAGGCTTGACTTTTAAATAAAATATGATATAATAATTTTAAGCACTAAAGAAAAGTTCTTTGAAGTTTAGAACTCTTAGCATTAAAAAAAGAGCAGTTAGAAAGGTTAAGAAAACTATCAAAAGCGATAGGTCTCTCTCAAAGTTTTTCAATTAGAATGGCTATAGGTGAGCTAATTAAGGACAAAGAGAAACTAGAAGAAATTATTTCCTCATAAAGGAAAGTAAAATTGTGGAATGAGTTCTTCAACACGCTTTCGGAGAATAGGTTATCTTTTTCTTGTAAGAAAGATAGCTTTGATAACGTAAAGTCTAAAAGGATAGGCGATGCTTTATGCGTTGCCTATCCTTTTTTTATTATTTTGCCAAGGCGCTTAGAGGGAATATCAGAGACGAGGATAGCCAGGTCTGCGGACAATCCCGGGCCCTGAGGAGTGTGGTCCGCAGGCTCCCTTATTTAAGGAAAAATAAGTATTTATAAGAAATTAAAAAAGCTAAAAATAAGGCCAGAGGGAGGTGAGAAGCAAGTAAGTCGTTAGCTGGGGTATGAGGAAAGCATCTAAGAAGAGAAATGTTGAAGGATCTATTCCTTTCTCTAGTTTCTAGGGCTTTCCACAGAAAAATGAGTAATGTATGACGAAAGAAAATATGTTTTTTCGGAGGTTAAGATGAAGAAAGTTATATCAATATTAATAGCGCTTATGTTCATCACCTCGTTTAGCGCAGTGGCTATCGCTCAGGAGAGCTTTTTAGGCAAGTTCGAAACCAGTGACCTTATGGAGTACAAGGCCCTCCCGAACTATATCGAACCTGAGGCATTAGAGTTGGCAGTGGCCAAAGGGGAACTTCCCCCAGTGTGGGAGAGATTGCCCAAGAACCCCCAGGTTATAAACTCTAAGGTTATGAGTGACGGCCTGGGCGTATATGGTGATAAGTGGAGGGTCTTTTGTGGGTCTCCAACCGAGGGCTGGAACTGGGCAGCAGGATTAACGTCAGGTTGGTGGGGTACCGAGGTGCTTGTCTGGGAAGGCCTGGTGGAACCCGCCCATATGTGGATGCTAAAAAATCCCGTTGAACCTGTGCCAAACTTAGCTACCAGTTGGGAATGGTCCGAAGATGGCAAGACCCTTACCATGCATCTGCTTGAAGGAGCAAAGTGGTCGGATGGAGTGGAATTCACCGCTGATGATGTCCTGTTTACATATTACGACTGCCATCTAGATTCCCATATTCCTTCCTTCCTCGGCGCGGGCGCATGGACAATAAACGGAAAATTAACCGAACTGGAAAAGGTAGATAAGTATACCATCAGGTGGCGTTTTGGGGCAGCCTTCCCTCTATACATTCTTTTCCGCATGGGCCGCTACGGTTTGGCACCAGCTCCCAAGCATGTTCTGGCAAAGCATCATCCAAAATACAATCCAGATGCTACTTACGAAGGCTTCATCCATTCCCTACCCCCTGAGGATCTTCCGGTGGTAACGCTCGGTCCTTGGGTGCCAGTAGAATTCGAACCGGCAAGATTCATAGTGGCGAGGAGAAATCCTTACTACTGGAAGGTGGATGAGAAAGGACAACAACTTCCCTATTTTAACGAGGCTTATATTGAAAAGGGAAGAAGAGGGATAACCAGAACCTTAAATGTGATAGCCGGAAGTTGTGATTATACCAACCTAGAAACACCGGGGGTTTTCTCTTTTGCCCTGGAAGAAGGAGGGAGGTCAGACTCTTACTTTGCGGCTCGATTTGTGGGTTATAACGCTTCGTTTAGTTTGCAGCCAAATTTTTCACTTCACAAAGGGGTGAAGACGGAGAGAGACCGAGCCATGAGAGGGTTATTCAGAGATCTCAGGTTTAGAAAAGCTTTATCCTACGCCATTAACCGGGAGGGAATAACAAACTCAACTTTCCCAGGACCTCTAATTGCACCATATGAAGGTAGTCTGGTCGACTCTTCTCCATATTATGATCCCGATGCTATCGTCTCCTATCCTTATGACCTGGAGAAATCAAAAGGTTTGTTTGCAGAGCTGGGATTTAAGGACATCGATGGCGATGGTATAATGGAGTGGCCTGCAGGTACTCCATTGGCTGGTCAGGATTTAACCCTTGTAATCCATATCGTTGAAGACGAAACCGCAGCCGTGAACTTAGGAGACGCCTTAGTTCCCTGCCTTATGGAAGCTGGTATTAAGTCTGTTCTTAAAGTCATCAAGGGCACAACTTTCGATGCTCTATCCGACAGTGGAGAACTTGAGATACCTATAGTGCGCGATAATGTGTTGTGTCTTACTCCCCTGACAAGATTAACCGACCTTGGGCCTGTAACTGAGATTACTCCTACCTGGCACCAGGCTGGACCAGGGGGGAAAAGAGACCTATTTCCCTTTGAGGCTCGCTTAAGAGATTTGATAAACTCACTAAAAACTGAGACATCTGGTTCAAAGGTAAGGGCAACATTCTCAGAAATTCAACAGTTATGGACCAAAAATCTTTACAGGATTGGCCTCTATAAGATGCAAGTGGGTAATGCAATTGCCAACAGACTGAGGAACGTTGCGCCCGGTACTCCACCTTATATGTACGAATGGTTCGATGTGGCTCAAAGTGCATGGCAGCTTTGGGTTCCCAAGGATGAGCAAAAGCCTGAACTTCTCCCGGGGGTAATTCCAACCTATGAGGAGAAATAAACAAGGGAAAGGGACAAAGGAAAAAAATGTAGGAGGGGGAAGGATATCCTTCCCCCTCCTAATTAAATAGGGAACTATCCTGTGATAAGCTATATTATCAGAAGAATTCTTTATGTCATTCCATTATTGTTCGCTGTTAGTATTGTTTGCTTTGTGATAATTCAACTCCCTCCCGGTGATTTTATGACTGCTATAGAGTCACAACTAAAATCTCAGGCGGGCTTAAGTGAGCAAGAATCGAGAAAAATGGTTGATGAGATGAGAAAAACATATGGATTAGATAAATCCATGCCTGTTCAATATCTAATCTGGATAAAGAACATCGTTACCAGGGGAGATTTCGGCTATTCCTTTGGATATAGAAAGCCTGCCCAGGAGGTGATCTGGGAAAGATTAAAATGGACCATGATCATAGCCCTTTCCGCCCATTTGATCTCTACATTAGTAGGGCTTTTAATTGGTATTTATTCGGCTACCCATCAATACAGCTTGGGAGACCATTTGAGTACTTTTTTGGCATTTATAGGTCTTTCCTTTCCTGAATTTTTTACTGCCCTGGTGATAATGTATTTACTGGTTTTTAGGTTCCGCGCTCCCCACGTTGGAGGGCTTAGCTCCCCTGAGTATGTTTTGGCTCCCTGGAATTGGCCAAAATTTGTTGATTTTCTTCAGCATTTATGGATTCCGGTAGTGATCTCAGGGGTGGCGGGGGTTGCCAGGAATATGCGGGTAATGAGAGCAAACCTTTTAGATGTATTCAGATCTCAATATGTAATTACTGCTCGTGCCAAGGGCTTGAAGGAAAGGATTGTTCTCTATAAACACGCAGTGGTAAATGCCCTCCATCCCATTATCGCCTATCAAGGAGTAGCTCTTCCTTACATAGTACAGGGGACAATGGTTACCGCCATAGTCTTAAATCTTCCCACCACCGGTCCTGCATTTTACGATGCTCTTGTGTTTCAGGATACTCTTTTAGCTGGATCTTTTCTGTTGATGGTCACAGTTGTTTTAGTGATTGGAAATTTATTATCTGATCTCATTCTGGCCTGGATAGATCCCCGAATAAGGTATGACTGAGGGATTTTTGATGTTAAAAGATAAGAGATCAAGAAAAAAAAACAGCCTTGCGGAGCCTGTAAAAGGTGAGGCATATATACAACTGGTTTGGAGAAAATTTAAAAGAAGCAAAACTGCTATTATCGGTGGCATTTTAATTATGATTATGGCTATTTTAGCTATCCTTGCTCCCTTTTTCTCTGCTTACAATCCCTTAAAAATCGATCACCAGGCAAGTTTTTCCCCTCCTCAGAGAATACATTTTTTCGATGATAAGGGTAAGTTCCACTTAAGACCATTTGTCTATAATTTAAAGCTGGAGCTCGATCCTCACACCTGGAGGAGAATTTATACGGAGGATACAAGCAAAAGATTTCCCATTTATTTTTTGGTAAGAGGGTGGGAGTATAAGCCCTTTGGAATTCCCTGCAAGTTGCATCTCTTTGGTGTTCCGCAGGGAGGTAGTATACATCTTTTCGGAATGGACAATTATGGCAGGGATCTTTTGGCAAGGATTATGTTAGGAGGGAGAGTGTCGTTATCGATAGCTCTACTTGGAGCAATCCTCAGTGCTTTCATAGGAAGCATGGTGGGCACAATTTCGGCATATTATGGAGGTATTACTGATATGATTCTTCAGCGGATAGTTGAGTTTCTTCAATCTTTCCCTCAACTACCCTTATGGATGGCTCTTAGTATCGCCATTCCTGCAACCTGGTCATCTTTATACGTTTTCATAGCCATAATGATGTTATTTGGGCTGTTAAGCTGGACTCCCCTTGCCAGAGAGGTAAGGGGAAAGGTGTTGTCCTTGCGTGAGCAGGAGTTTGTCTTATCAGCCAAAGAGGTAGGAGCAAGTGATGCCAGAATTATCTTTAAATATCTTATTCCTAATTGTCTTAGCCATATTATTGTGATACTTACCTTAACTATCCCCTGGCTGATATTGGCGGAAAGTACCTTAAGCTTTTTGGGATTAGGTCTTCAACCTCCAATGGTAAGCTGGGGAGTCCTCTTGCAAGAAGCTCAAAACCTGCAAACCATGGGAAGGCATCTCTGGATTACAATTCCGGGCGCGTTTATTGTAACTACCGTTCTGGGCTTTAACTTCTTGGGGGATGGCTTGAGGGATGCGGCTGATCCTTACTCACGCCGATGATAACAGATCATATGAGGTGAGAGGTGGACAAGCAGAACGAGATATTGCTTGAGGTAAAAAATCTCAAGAAATACTTTCCCATAACCAGGGGAGTCTTTCGACGAGTTGTAGGCTACGTCAAGGCAGTTGATAGAGTTAATCTTTTTATTCGCCAGGGGGAAACTCTTGGGCTGGTGGGAGAAAGTGGCTGTGGGAAAACCACGCTTGGAAGAAGCATCCTGAGGTTGATAGAGCCTACAGATGGAGAGGTCTGGTTTAAGACGGGCAAAGGAAAAAAATTAGATATAACCAAATTAGAAGACATGGAGATAAAGAGCCTGAGAAGAGAGATGAGGATGATCTTTCAGGACCCCTATGGTTCTTTAAATCCTCGAATGACAGTTATGGATATAGTGGGTGAGCCCTTGATAGTCCATAAGGTGGCCCAGGGAAAGGAGATAGAGGACAGGGTTAGAACACTCTTGAAGATAGTGGGGCTAAATCCCAGATATATGAAAAGATATCCTCATGAGTTCAGTGGTGGACAAAGACAGAGAATAGGAATTGCCCGAGCCTTAGCATTAAATCCCCGATTAGTTATCGCTGATGAGCCTGTCTCAGCTCTTGATGTGTCAGTCCAGGCTCAGGTAATTAACCTGCTGGAGGACCTCCAGGTGCAATTTAACCTGACCTACCTTTTTATTGCCCATGACCTGAGCGTAGTGTATCATATTAGCAACCGCATGGCGGTAATGTATGTGGGAAAGATAATGGAGGTGGGCGAAGCGGAGGAGATTTACCACGGACCGAGGCATCCTTATACTGAAGCCTTAATATCCGCTGTTCCGGTCATTGATCCAGATGTTAAGCCAGAACGTATTCTTCTGCAAGGGGATGTCCCTAACCCGGCGAATTCTCCCTCCGGATGCACTTTCCATCCCAGATGCCGATATGCTAAAAAGATCTGTAGTCAAGAGGAACCTTCTCTGGAGGATATCGGCGATGAGCATTATGTAGCCTGTCATTTTGCTGATGATTTTTCCTTAAAAGGAATAAGACAATTTTAGCAAGAATAATCTAAATAGCTTCACAAGGTAAGAAATACCCCTAAAACAATCAGGCAGGAAAAAATTGGAGACCAATTCTTATTTAATCAATGTAAAAGGGTTGTGCACCTATTTCTATAC
>JAUWRE010000187.1 GCA_030610725.1 Candidatus Aerophobota bacterium
ATCCCTTCACCTTCTCGGATAAGCCCAAGAAGGATATGTTCTGTGCCTAAGTAGTCATGGTCCAATCTTCTAGCTTCTTCCCTGGCTAGAAAAATTACTTTTTTCGCTCGTTCAGTAAATCTATTAAACATGGTTTTTCCCCTCTTCTCGATACTAGATATTCTGGATACTTGATTCTCGATACTCGCCTTTGATTTTCTTCTCTTCTACTTTGCTTTTTTTGTCCTACGAGCATCTAGTATCGGGAATCGAGTATCTAGAACTTAGACCCTTTTTCCTTTTTTTTCGATTCACGATTCACGCTTAAGAGGCCTGCTCTCTCAGGACTTAAAGAGAGATAACCAATAGGTAATTCTCCTATCTCTTCGATTCTTCTCAAATATGCCTGTGCCTTCTCCGGTAGGTCTTCATAACGACTTACCTGAGAGGTATCTTCTTCCCAACCCTCCATTTCTTCATAAATAGGCTCACATTCTGTCAAAGAGTCTACTTGAAAAGGAAAGTCCTCAATGGCTTTATCCTTATACTTATAAGCTGTGCAGATTTTTATTCTATCTAATTTATCAAGAACATCCAATTTGGTTAACACAAGTTCATCTAACCCATTTATTCTGGCCGCATATCTTAGAATAACTCCGTCAAACCACCCACATCTTCTTGGCCTGCCCGTAGTAGCTCCATACTCCTTTCCTCTTTCTTTAAGGATTTCTCCTTCTCTTCCCTCTATTTCTGTAGGGAAAGGGCCCTCTCCTACCCGAGTTGTATAGACTTTGGTGACTCCCAAAACTCTATCTATTCGTGTAGGACCTATTCCGACACCAATACATACACCCCCAGCACTAGTACAAGAGGAAGTCACAAAAGGATATGTACCATGGTCGATATCAAGTAAAGTCCCCTGTGCCCCCTCAAAAAGAATTTCCTTATCTTTTTTTATCAATTGATTAACCAGAACCGAGGTATCAGTAATATATTTTTTCAACTTATCACCATACTCCAAGTATCGGCTAAGAATATCTTTCTTGCAGAGGTTTAACTTATAACAATTCGGCAATAGAACAAAATTCACATCTAATTTTTCAGCCAAAACCTTTTCATTTAAGAGATCGCCTACCCTTATGCCTCTTCTAGCTACTTTATCGGTATAAGCTGGTCCAACTCCTTTTTTAGTCGTTCCAATCTTTTTTTTACCTCTCTGCTTTTCTTCCATCTTTTCTATTTCTTTGTGATAGGGCATAACTATATGTGCACTACTGGAAAGACGAAGTCCCTTAAGGTCAATATTCCTCCTCTGAAGGGCTTCAATTTCGGCAAGTAACCCTGCCGGATCTACCACTACGCCATTCCCAATAATACAACTTTTCCCTGGATGAAGAATACCGGAAGGAACAAGATGAAAGACAAATATTTCCCCATCTACAACTACTGTATGACCAGCATTGCTCCCTCCTTGAAATCTAACTATTGCATCTACTTCCTGGGACAGAAAATCAATAACCCTACCCTTTCCTTCGTCTCCCCATTGCGTACCTACCACTACTATATTCAAGACTCACTCCTTCATTTAATCTCCCTGAAACTCCGCGATTCAAAACGAGCATATTCCTTCACAAAAGTTAAGTCTATTTTGCCGACAGGACCACGACGCTGTTTATTGATAATTAGCTCAGCTACCCCCTCGTCCTCGGATTTTCTCGAATAATAATATTCCCGATATAAGGAAACCACCAGATCTGCATCCTGTTCAATAGCTCCCGATTCTCGTAGGTCTGAAAGACGAGGACGCTTATCTTCTTCTCCTCTTTTTTCTACAGCTCTGCTTAATTGAGATATTGCCACTACTGCTATCCCAAGCTCTTTGGCTAAGGCTTTTAAAGAACGAGAAATTTCAGAGATTTCCTGCTGTCTGTTCTCCGACCTCCTATCCCCAGCCATCAACTGTAAATAGTCAACTATAGCCATTTGAATATCATGCTCAGCTTTCAATTGACGAGCCTTTGCCCTGAGCTCTAATACGCCCATATTGGGAGTATCGTCAATATAGATAGGAGCATCTGCCAGGATACCTGCTGCATCGGTAAGCCTAGTCCAATCTTCTTCAGAAAGACGTCCTACACGTAGTTCTTGGCCATTCACCCTTGCTTCTGAGCAAAGTAAATGCTCTACAACCTGTTCTTTTGCACTCTCCATGCTAAATATCAATACAGGAGCACGAGCTTCTATACTAGCATATTGAGCAATATTCAAAGCAAGAGAGGTTTTACCCATCGAAGGTCGCCCAGCAATGATTATCAAATCAGATAATTGAAAACCTGATGTTAATCCATCAAGCTGGTCAAAACCGGTAGGAATCCCGGTGATGTGTTCCTTTTTTTCATAAAGAGCTTCTATGTGTTCAAAAGTATCAGGCAGTAATTCTTTTATATGAACGACAGGAGTTTTTATTCTCTTTCGGGTAATATCAAAAATAAAACTCTGAGCTTTGTCTAATATGTCATCTAAATCTTGAGATGAGTCATAGGAAAGAGAAGTAATAGAGGCCACTGCTCTTAACAAATCTCTTAGGATATATTTTTCCCGCACAATTTGAGCATAGTAATCCACATTTGCCGTAGTAGGAACAGAATTAACTAAATCAGCTAGATAAACTGCTCCTCCTATATCCTTTAACTTGTTCTTCTTACGAAATTCTTCTTTGAGAGTAACTATGTCTACCGGCTTATTCTTATTTAAGAGACCGATTATCTCTTTATAAATCAAGCGATGTGTCTCTGAATAAAAACTATCTGAAGCGGGTAGTGCTTGAAGAACTTTAGGAATAGTCCCCTTCTCCAATAACATTGCTCCTAAGACGGAACGCTCTGCTTCCAGGTTTTGAGGGGGAAGCTTTTCTAGTTTCTCATTTGAATCCATTATTGCTATTTTCCACCC
>JAUWRE010000050.1 GCA_030610725.1 Candidatus Aerophobota bacterium
ACCCAAATAACGGTATAGGCCGCAAAAAGATAAACAAGATTTCCCATTTAACTTCCTCCTGACGTTGTTTTGAAATGTTCTATCTCATCCTTAATCTTCTCCAATTCAATTCTCAAGAGAAGCAGATAGATAAAGAAGAGAGTAAAAGCAGCCAGGCACACAAACATGGTATAGAGCATAGGAGGAGCTAATCCTCCTCCGCTTGCTCCGGCTGCAATTACCGGACCCGGGTGCTGGACCCTCCACCATCGAATGGACATAAAAACAATGGGAACATCAAAGAATCCTATGATGGCAAAGACAGCGGCAAACCTGGCCCCCCGGGAGCCCTCGCTGTAGGCTCTTAGCATTAGATAGGCTACGTAAATCAACCAGAGAACTAGAGTGGTGGTTAGGCGAGAATCCCACGTCCACCAGGTATACCAGATAGGTCTAGCCCAGATAGATCCGGTTATGAGAGCCAGAGTGGTGAGTACCACCCCGATCTCAGCTGAACAGTAGGCGAGAATGTCCCAGCGACGGCTTCTGCTCCTTAGATACAGGATACTGGCTAGAAAGACAACAAAGAAGGCCAGAAAGGCCACCCAGGCAGAAGAGACATGAAAATAGAATATCCTCTGTACGTCCCCCATATTTGCATCTGTAGGAGCATAGATAAAGGCCATATAGAGGCCTGTAAGCATGAAGGTCAAAGCCAAAAAGCCGATTACCTCTCTTTTCCGTAGAGATTTCATTTTTGTCCTCCCTTTTTGACCAGTTTCTCCATAATCTTGACTAATCTTTCTTTGAATTCTTGGCGCATTTCCTTGTATGCGTCCTGCCTAATTTCCTTTGCCTCAAATTGATCATCTAAATGAGCAATAAGGGAAAGTAAAGTTTTTTTCTTAGCTTTTAGATATTCCTCTGTTTGCGGTAGGGATTCTGTCTTGGTTATTTTCACAGGAGCTCCCTTTTCCTCTTTTTTCTTCAAAAGAGAATAAGAAATCCCTATCATAACAGAAGCTAGAATTGCCATAACTGCGAGAAGCCCAGTGTGTCGCGGCCAAACAAAAGGTAGCTGGCTTATTTTGAAGCTTATTTCGCTGGAGGCAGGTATTCCTTCCCCCCCCAGAGCCACGTATTGCCTCCCCTGTATTTCCAGAGGTCCCTCCAGAGTGAGGCTCTCACCGGAAAGTTCAAAGGGAGCGGGAGCCAGAATGTAAAAGGCCGCCGTGCGGTATTGAAAGAATTTATTGACAAGGGAGCTCCTACCCCCGTAGGGGAGTCTATACTGCAACAATACTTTCTTTAACCCCGGCTTCAGGTCCATAGAATCACTCAGTCCGTACTCGCTCTGGCTGACGCAACATTCCATAAGTCCCTCTACATATTGGATATCCTGGTAGCCTGCCGGCAAAGGTATTCTAAGCACCTCACGTGCACCGGAGGCTTGATTTTTCGTCCCCACATAAGTCCTATCTCCGCTATTACGGAATGTTATGGACTCACTGATCAAAAGGGCCCCCTTTTCAGCCTTTTCTATAATAATATGATCTATAGCTATTTCCACTTTCTCAGCACTGGCAGTGGCATCATAGACAACTAAGTCTAGAGCCAACAGGGTCTGATTCTCCTCAAAACTTACAGTAGCGCTGGTATATTCGCCTCCCTGGTAGTTTAAATAAAGATAGTAGGTGTAAACTGCCTCAGTTGATAAATCAGGAAATTCAAAGGTGCCGGAGGCATCACTCTGGCTAATGAGACTTTCCTCTTCAGAGTTCTCTTTATGAACATAGAGGATAACCTCTTGATTCTCTACGCTGCCTCCAGCCGGCGTCTCATTAATAATAGTTCCCCTGATAATCCCTCTGGTTAAGCCTTTCTCCTCTGCCGCTATGAGGGTATTGCCAAGAAGAAAAAATAGTAGTAAACAGCTGGCCACTATCAAATTTCTGCTTATTTTAACCATTATTCTTTCTCACCTTTGTCTCGGTTCTTTATTCGGCGCATTCTGAGAATTTCCCGTTCAATTTCTTGGTCAATTTCTTCTTTATTCTCCTTTTCTCTAGGTTTTCCAAGTTCTAGTTGTTCGGTCTCCTTGAGCAGGGCTACAGATGCCCTCTCTAGCTTAGAACGTAACCTTTCATAATCTTGCTGAGACAGCTTGCCCATCCTGTAGTCAAGCTCCAACTCCTTGAGATCCAGGTAACTAGATTCCTTTTGCAGTAGAAGTTGAGCAAGTTGGTCCTTGACAGAACTTTTCTTTTCCGTATCTTCTACCCCTTTTGCCAAAGGATAAACTATGACCGTGAACACCAGGACGCTAATGACAATCAAGAATACGATGAGCATTTTAAGGCTCTCCTCAATTCCAAAATCTACATCTCCGCTTGACCGCAGGTCTTGCTTATCTGGCAGGCATTGGAAAAGACTACCTGCGCCTGAGAAAAACTCAGAACTTAAATTCCTCCAGTTCCTTTTTCAGCTTATCAGTATACTTTTTATCCCGTTGGCCTTGGCCAGTGTTTTTTCTTTTCGGTTCTTCAAACTTTCCCCGCAAAGCCCATTTGGCAATAGCCAGCCAGATAATCCCTGCTCCCAAACCCATAACTAAAAAAGGAGCAACCCAGGCGATTAGATTGAATCCCTTCTTGCCGGGAGCAGCCAGAACTTTTTCGCCGTATTGGTTAATAAAATAGTTGATGATTTGATCCTTGTCCTGACCTTCATCAATCATTTCCTCTATTAGCACTCTCATCTCCCTGGCCGATTCCATCTCGCACACATCCAGCATCTTGCCACAGCCGCAGGGACAAATAAGCTCGCTGGCAACGTCGTCCACCGTGAGTGCTAAGGCTAGGTTAACAAAAATAAATAGACTCAAAAGAAAAAACAGCAAAATGAAAGTCACTATCCTCTTAGACCTCACCTTTCTTCATCTCCCGTATATAGTGCATAGCTAGCTGCAGTTTTTCTCTTTTGCCCAGCCACATAGCCAGAATTGTCCCTCCCACAAGTACAACTCCTCCCAGCCACATCCACATAATCAAAGGACTGATAACTACTTTAAAGGTGGCCGAACCATCCTCACTGTATTGGGTAAGAATAACATATAAATCTTCTTTCAAGGTGGAGCGAAGGGCAACCTCAGTAAGGGTTTGTTCCTGATTTGTATAAAAATTCTTCTCTGGCCGCAAGGAACCGATCTTTTTCCCTCCTCTATAGACAGCAAGAGTAGCACTAGTAATGTATTTGTTCTGGGTGGGATAGCTGTCGACACTTACCAATTCTAGCTGGTAGTCTTTGATGGTGAACGATTCTCCTTTTCTTATAGTTTCTACCTTTTCCACTTTGAAGGCTGAGGAGCCAGTAATCCCTACAAAAAGACAGACCATCCCTATGTGGATGATGTAACCTCCATACCTTCTCTTATTTCTGGTAATCAAACTGAAGAAAGACTTCAGATATCCCTCTTTGGTCATCTCTTTTCGTGCCCTAGCTCCCCTGGCAAATTCAATAATTATGGTGGCAGCCACAAAAATAGCCAGAACAAAAGAAATAAGGGCGTAGGGATGCTGTATTGTCCAACGAAGTATGACCACGCCTCCTATAATACTTATTATAAAAGGATAGAGAAAGTTCTTTCTCAAATTCTTGCCCGAAGCTTTTCGCCAACTGATTAGAGGACAGATAGCGGTGAGTAAAAGAAGAGCAAGTCCGATAGGAATCATAATCTGATTATAAAAAGGCGGACCAACGGTAATCTTTGTTCCTCGCACTGCCTCGGATATCAGAGGGAAGATGGTTCCCCAGAAAATGGCAAAGGCAGCTCCCACCAGGATCAAATTGTTAAACAGAAAGGTGCTCTCCCGGGAAAGAAGGGAATCGAGCTCATTCTCACCCTTAAGCAAATTTCGCCGACTTAGTAAGAGAGTAAAAGAAAGAATAAGAATTAAGCCAATGAAAGTAAGGAAGAGTACCCCCAGCAACGGTGACAAAGCAAAGCTGTGGACAGAAGAGAGAATCCCACTTCGGACAATGAAGGTGCCAAAGATTGTCAGAGCAAAGGTTATTATGATCAACACCATATTCCATACTTTAAGCATACCTCTCCTCTCCTGAATCATCACCGAATGAAGATATGCGGTAGCCGTCAACCATGGTATGAGAGAGGCATTTTCCACAGGATCCCAGGCCCAATAGCCTCCCCATCCCAGTTCCATATAAGCCCACTGGGCGCCAAGCAGATTACCTACGCTTAAGCAAAGCCAGGAAAAAAGAACCCACTTTCTTGTGCTAATAATCCAGATATTCCCCAGTTTCCTGGTCATAAGCGCCGCTATGGCAAAGGCAAAGGGAACACTGAAGCCCACATACCCCAGGAATACGGCGGGAGGATGTAATACCATTCCCGGATTCTGCAAAAGGGGATTTAGACCTCTCCCGTCAGAAGGGAGAAAAGAGAGCAGCTGGAAAGGTTTGCTGACAAAAATGAGCAGAATAAGAAAGAAGAGAGAAATGCCCATCATTGTCGCCGATACATAGGGCATAAGCTCTTTGTTCTTCCGCCGGTTTTGGATTATGAGGATGCCAGCAAAGACGACAAGCAGCCATTCCCATAGTAGAAGAGAGCCTTCCTGGCCCGCCCAAAAAGCTGACAGCCGATAGACAAGGGATAGGTTCGCACTAGAGTGTTCAGCCACATATTGAAGATGAAAGTCATTGACCACAAAACTATAGATGAGGATTACTCCAGCCAAACTGACCAACCCACATACAGCAAGAACAGCATTCTGGCTGCTTTTAATCCACTTGAGGCTTTTGGTTCTTACCCCTTTAGCAATGGCTAGGAGTGAATAAACACAGACAAAAAGAGCCAGTATCAGCGAAAAGAATCCGAGAGTACCCATGCTAAACGATCTCCTTTACTATTCTTCTGTAAACTTTCTTGCCCTCTGGAAAAATAAATCTATGTTTTTCCTCCCCCTTCTCTTTCTTGGGAGAAAACTTACCCCCTCTTCCTTCCCTCTCCCCCATGGGGAGAGGATTGAGGTGAGGGGAAAAGGAAATTCCTATACTATCAAGTTAGCTCATAGCTGATAGGAAAACCAAAACAAAGTTCAAGATAGCTTTGATTAGGACGCAGATTTTCGCAAATATATGTCCCAAAAGGAAATTCTGTTATTGAAATAAAAAAGGCTGGGAAATGCCCCAGTCCAACCACATCAAATCTCACAGCATTCCTCGCTTACATCCTCCCACTGGAGCCACAAACCCTTATTCTCTCTTTTACCACTTTCTTAATTTTTCCCAACTCTCCTTCCACACAGACACCCTTTGGATGAGCAAACTCAACCACTCTTCTGGCTAAAGCGATATTCTCTTTTAGCTTTAAAGCTGAGCCATCAATCATTACTGAAGGATAGCCTTTTTCAACACATTCAGCACATAGCTCGAAGCTGGTGGAGTGATCCAGGTGACCTCATTACCCCTTTGAATTTTTTCAAAGAAAGCCCTTCTCTTACTACATTTTTTTACTCTATCCAACAATTTTTTCACCTCATCTTCTGATTCACAAGGGATGCTTATAAAAAATCCCCCTAAAGTTTTTCATAATTCAAGACATATACGACACTGAAATTAAATAATAAACTCAATATTCATCTTCCAGAGTAGTTTTTTCTTCAATTCTTTCAAATTTTACCTCACCAATTCCGGAAATTTCTTTAAGCTCTGATAGAGTACGGAAACTACCTTTCTCTTCCCTATACTCAATAATCCTTTGGGCAAGAACAGGACCAATGCCAGGAAGATAGGTCAACTGTTCTAAAGAGGCACGATTTATGTTGAGCTTTTCCCCGGGAATCCATATCTCCTCTTTGTCTTCTAGAGATGAGCCTAGATTCATCCCCCTCAAATCTGCTTGAGGAAGGGCTCCTCCTGCCTGCCTGATTCCCTCAATTACCAGGCTCCCTTTGGGGAGGCTGTGCCAACCAGGCTCCTTTACCGCACCCTCTATCTTCACCTCTATTGATTCTTTGGATACGGGCACTTTAGGCAGGCGGGGAATTCCTCCCGTAAGTTTTACTCCCAATCCCACCAGAAATACTGCTGCCACAAAGAGAAGCACTGTTTGCTCTTCTCTGGTAAGATTCCACATTCTATTCCTCAGTGTTATTAGCCTATAGCGGGTAGTGCAAATATTCAGTGAACCACGTCATTGCGAACGGAGTGAAGCAATCTCTACTTACATCGCTCAACAGGCCACAATCCACACAAGATTGCCACGCCTGTCTTCAGCAGGACCGCAATGACGCTAAGATTTACTATACGCTATCCGCTAAACGCTCTACGCTATCTTTACTGACCACAAAATTAACAATTTTCTCAGGGACAAAGATTACTTTCTTAATGTGTTTATTTCTTAGATGTTTTGCCACCCCTGCCAGGGCCTTTGCCTCTTTTACTACTTCTTCCTGGGGAACTTCCTTGCTCAATTCCAAAATGCCCCTCAGTTTACCGTTTATCTGGATAGCTATCCTGGCTATTTCTGACTTAACCAAAGAGGGAGTATGTTCTGGCCATTTCTCTTTAAAGATACTATCTGAATGTCCTGTGGTCTCCCAGAGCTCTTCGGCAAAATGAGGAGCAAAGGGAGCTAGCAATATAAGGAAGGTCTCTATTGATTTTCGGTCTATTCCTTTGCTCAAGATTTCAGGTTCGTTTAGCCAATTGATAAATTCCATGAAGCTGCTAATAGCGGTATTAAATTTAAAGAGCTTTATTCGATTACTTACATCTCGAATAAGAGTGTGCCGTTTTCTCAGAACATCTTCTCTCTCTGGAGCATATTTTCCCTTCAACTTTAGAATGATATCCCAGGTCTTTTTTAAAAACCG
Organism: Candidatus Aerophobota bacterium; assembly: GCA_030610725.1. Lineage (GTDB taxonomy): Bacteria > Aerophobota > Aerophobia > Aerophobales > AE-B3A > AE-B3A. The sequence goes on from JAUWRE010000050.1 coordinate 6,879, forward strand.
ATAGGTTCCCTCAATTCCCCGATCAGTCCATTCGCAGTTCATTTCTGGAGGTCCGATAAAAAGTTCATATAGACGAACACTATCTGTTCCATATCTTTTCACTAAATCGTCTGGGGTAACAACATTTCCCTTCGATTTAGACATTTTCTCCACTTTTCCCGTTATCTTACTCTTTTTACAAACCATTCCCTGGTTGAAGAGCTGCTTGAACGGCTCCTCAAAATCTATATAGCCCAAATCATATAAGACTTTAGTGAAAAAGCGGGCATAAAGTAAATGAAGGATAGCGTGTTCCACTCCTCCTACATACATATCAACAGGAAGCCAATGTTTGAGCTTTTCCTTATCAAAAGCAGCTTCTTCA
>JAUWRE010000168.1 GCA_030610725.1 Candidatus Aerophobota bacterium
GAAACGATACAGAAGGGAAGACTGAAAGTCCACGTAAGTCCTTGCATAGTAGTCATCCTCACTGTAGTGTGAATAATCGACAAGCAACTCTCCCCCGAAGCCGCATGGAGCATAAATCTTCAATCCACCCCAGTCATTAAGACGATAAGTGAGCCCTATTTTGGTGCTGGCTGATGCCGAATAAACCCCTAGTATTCCTGTCAAGAGGCATACTAGAACAAGTCCTACCATTACACGTACTCCCTTTCTTTTCATTTCTTACTCCTCCTTTTTTCTATTTTCTAATACTTTCCCTTTTGTTTAATTCGATAGTATACGAATTTCCTTTTCCCCCTCACCTCAATCCTCTCCCCACGGGGGAGAGGGAAGGGAGAGGGGGGTAACTTGTTTAGATTTCCAGAAGGACTCCTGATAAATGTCTTTGGATTTTATCTTGTTTTCGAAGTAAGTCAAATTAATTATTAACAAAGAAAGGAGATTGCTTCAGGACTTCGTCCTTTGCAATGATACTAGGGTAATTTTGCTCGAAAAGGAGACTTTTTCAGCGTATGGAGAATTAAGTTTGACAAAAAAGCGTGGTAAGTTAGAATTCGGATGAAGAATAACAAAAATGGAGAGAATATGAAACTCGATAATTTTACTCTTAAGGCTCAGGAGGTTCTGGCAGATGCTCAGGCTAGAGCAGAAGAGGGGCATCAGCAAGAGATTGTCCCCGAACATCTCTTGCTTGCCTTAGTCGAGCAGGAGGACGGATTAACACCTTCCATTTTGAAGAAAGTAGGGGCCGATACTGGGGCCGTAAGAAAGAGTCTTGAAAAGAGAATAGCAGATTCCCCTAAAGTCTATGGTGCAAGTCAGGTATATATGTCTTCTTCTTTAAATGGAATTCTGAAAGGTGCTCAGCAGGAAGCTACTCAAATGAAAGATGAATACGTGGGAGTTGAGCATCTTCTTATCGCTCTTGGTCAAGATAATTCTTTTGCCGGTCAAACCCTAAAAAAAAATGGTGTAAATAAAGACGCTCTTCTTAGAGCTTTAGCCGATATTCGTGGGACCGAGCGCATTACCGATCAAAATCCGGAGGGAAAATATCAGGCTCTCAAGCGTTATACCACAGACCTTACTTCCTTGGCAAAGCAGGGTAAATTAGACCCGGTGATTGGTAGAGACAAGGAAATCCGACGTATCATACAGGTTCTATCACGGCGAAGAAAGAATAATCCTGTGCTTATAGGCGAACCCGGAACAGGCAAGACAGCAATAGTGGAGGGGTTAGCTCAAAGAATGATAGCTGGCGATGTTCCGGATAGTTTGAAAAATAGACGCCTTTTGGTTTTAGATATTGGTTCAATGGTAGCCGGAGCTAAATTTCGCGGTGAATTCGAAGATAGAATGAAAGCTGTTTTGCGTGAGATAAGGCGGGCGGAAGGTCAATTAACTATCTTTATTGATGAGCTTCATACAGTAGTGGGGGCTGGAGCTGCCGAGGGGGCAGTAGATGCTTCCAATATGTTAAAACCAGCTCTGGCTAGAGGAGAACTGAGGGCTGTTGGTGCTACTACTCTGGACGAGTACCGAAAGAATATAGAAAAGGATGCTGCTCTGGAAAGACGGTTTCAGCCTATTTATATTGAGGAACCTTCTGTTGAAGATACCATAGCTATTCTACGTGGTTTAAAGGAACGTTACGAAGTTCATCATGGAGTCAGAATCAAAGATTCAGCTATTATTGCTGCTGTCAGGTTATCTCATCGCTATATAAGTGAGCGGTTTCTGCCCGACAAAGCTATAGACCTTATTGATGAAGCTGCGGCTGGACTTCGCATGGAGATGGATAGCCGCCCCACTGAAATAGATGAAGTAGAGCGAAGAATAACTCAATTACAGATTGAAAAAGAGGCTTTAAAGAAGGAAAAGGATAGGGAATCTCAGGCCAGAAGAGCGGAATTGGAAAAAGAGTTAGCTAATCTGAGAGAAAAAAGTGATGGGCTAAAATCGCACTGGAATGATGAAAAAGCTATTATTCAGAAAATTCGTGAGGCTAAAGAAAAGATAGAGCAGGCAAGGATTGAATCAGAAAAAGCTGAACGAGAAGGCAGACTGGAAATAGCAGCAGAACTTCGTTATGGCACTCTTATAGAATTAGAAAAATTACTGAAAGAAGAGAATGAGAGATTGGCTCTGCTGCAAAAGAATCAGAAGATGCTAAAAGAGGAGATAGATGAAGAGGACATAGCAGAGGTGGTTTCAAAATGGACAGGCATACCCACCTCAAGACTTATAGAAGGAGAAAAGGATAAGCTCTCTCGGATGGAGGAGAGGTTAGAAGAACGAGTGATAGGCCAGGATAAAGCCATAGAAGTTGTTTCTAATGCTATAAGGAGGAGCCGTACTGGGCTCCAGGACCCCAGGCGCCCGCTCGGTTCTTTCATTTTTATGGGCCCCACCGGGGTAGGAAAAACAGAGCTTGCCCGAGCCCTGGCAGAATTTCTCTTTGATGATGAAGAAGCTATGATTAGAATTGATATGGGCGAATACACAGAAAGGCATACTGTTTCCCGGCTTATTGGTGCACCTCCAGGATATATTGGTTATGAAGAAGGAGGCCAGCTCAGCGAGCCAGTAAGAAGGAGACCTTATTCAGTCATCCTTCTTGATGAGATAGAAAAAGCTCATCTTGATGTCTATAACACTTTGCTTCAGGTTCTTGATGACGGCAGACTCACTGATGGACAGGGAAGAACAGTAAATTTCAAAAATACGGTCATTATTATGACTTCCAATATAGGCAGTAATTATCTGCAGGGAATGTTCCCTGGGAATCGGCAAGATGTAGAGAGCAAAGTGATGTCCGCTCTTAGAGCCCAGTTTGCTCCGGAATTTTTAAACCGGATTGATGAGGTAATTATCTTTAATCCTTTAGGAAAAGAAGAAATCAAAAGGATTGTGGATATTCAGCTTTCTGAAATAAACCAGAGACTAAAAGAAAAAGACCTTAAACTTGAGTACTCAGAAGAGGCAAAGAATTATCTGGCTGAAAAAGGTTTTGACCCCGATTATGGAGCAAGACCACTAAAGAGAGTCATTCAACGAGAGGTGCTAGACCCTCTGGCTAAATATCTCCTGGCTGGCAAATTCAAAGCAGGAACTACGATTCAAATAGACTGGAAGGATTCCACCCTTACTTTCTCTGGAAAGAAGTGAAGATTCTTTTCTTTCGCCGGACATGGCAATTTGGATTGGTCAACTCTCCTCACTCCATTGAGTACAGGGTCATTATAGTCAAAAAACGCCGTTTGACACAAAATATATAAAGTCTATAGTAATGGAAGAAGGATTAATTATGAATCTAATTACTTATAGAAAACAAATACAGTTACTAGTTGTTAGATTTGCTGTGGCTATTGTCCTGAGAATTGTTATTGAGCAAA
>JAUWRE010000111.1 GCA_030610725.1 Candidatus Aerophobota bacterium
CCTCTCTCCTTGCTATAGTAGTGAGGATAGTTACGTCGCTCCAACTGTTATTCAACTTTAAAGAAAACAAAGAAAGAAGGATATGAATAAGAATGTTCTGGCAGAGTATCCTCTCTTAAAAGAAAAGAAAATTACCAGATATTCTGTCGCTGTTAGCGGAATAGTGCAGGGAGTGGGATTTCGCCCCTTTATTTATTCCTTAGCTAAAAACAATTCCCTTAGAGGTTTTGTCCTCAATAACAGCGGCGGAGTAAAAATAGAAGTAGAAGGAGAACGAAAAAACATAAAGAAATTCCTGGGCCAGATAAAAACCTCTTCCCCTCCTCTGGCTGTTATTGAGAAGATAGACTACCAGGAACTTTTCCCCGCAGGCTATCGCTCTTTTCACATTAGAAAGAGTAAAAAAGAAAAAAAGAAATTCCTGCCTATTTCTCCTGATATTTCCATTTGCCCTGATTGCCTGAAAGAACTTTTTGACCCAAATAATCGCCGTTACCGATACCCTTTTATAAACTGCACTAATTGTGGACCCCGCTTCACCATTATTGAAGACATTCCCTATGACCGCAGCCGCACTACTATGAAAGTTTTCCCCATGTGCCGGCAGTGTGAATCGGAATACCAGGACCCCTTAAATCGCAGATTCCATGCTCAACCCAATGCCTGTTCCGCCTGTGGCCCTCAGGTGAGTTTATGGGACTGGCAACAAAAGAAAATAATGGTCGCTGACCCTATTAAAGAAGTAGCTCGCCACCTCCAAAAGGGCCATATAGTGGCAATTAAAGGTCTGGGAGGCTTTCATCTGGCCTGTGATGCCACCTCCAGTAAAACGGTAGCTACTTTAAGAAATAGGAAATATCGAGAAGATAAACCTTTTGCTTTAATGGCACTTAATGTGAAGATGATAAAAGAGTTTTGTGAGATGGACGAGGACGAGGAAAATCTCCTTCTCTCTCAACGAAGACCAATCGTTATTTTAAAAAAGAAAAACCGCTCTCTTTTGGCGGCAGATGAAATAGCTCCTCATAACAATTGTCTCGGCTTTATGCTTCCCTATACTCCCCTTCATTATCTCCTTCTAAAAGAAACTCCGCCCTTAGTTATGACCAGTGGTAATATAAGCGAGGAGCCCATAGTCTATTCAAATGAGCAAGCCTTTGCTAGACTGAAAGGGCTCGCCGATTATTTTCTCATTCACAATCGGGATATTCGGATGAGAACTGACGATTCAGTGACCAGAGTCTTCCAAAGGAAAGAGTTTTTTATCAGACGAAGTCGGGGATATGCTCCCCAGCCTATCAAAGTCAATACTTTCTTTGATGAACCAATCCTAGCTCTAGGAGGACAGCTAAAGAACACCTTCTGCCTGGCCCAAAAAAACCAGGCGATTATTTCCCATCATATTGGTGACTTAGAAAACCTGTCTGCTTTGACCTCTTTTGAAGAAGGAATAGAGCATTTCTTGAAGTTATTTCATACCTATCCAAGAATCCTGGCCTGTGACCTTCATCCAGAATATATTTCCACTAAATTTGCTCAGGAATATATAAGAAAACTGGGAGAAGGAACTCAACTTATTCCAGTTCAACATCATCATGCCCATATTGCCAGCCTAATGATAGAGCAAGGAATAGAAGATACCCTCATCGGTGTATCTTTTGATGGAGCAGGATTAGGAAGCGATGGAAATATCTGGGGAGGAGAATTCCTCATAGCCAATTTTTCCTCTTTTAGTCGTGCTGCCCATTTAAAAGAGATTCCTCTGCCCGGCGGTGAGCAGGCCATCAAAGAGCCCTGGCGAATGGCTCTTTCTTATTTAAGAGCATCTTATGGAAAAGATTCTTATCCTCCCATCCATAAATGGCTAAAAAGGATTGACCCGCATAAGCTCTCTCTGGTTAATACCTTAATAGAAAAAAAAATGAACTCCCCTTTAACCTCTTCTATGGGTCGGCTCTTTGATGCGGTTGCCAGTATCATTGGACTGCGAGATGAGGTGAATTATGAAGGCCAGGCAGCTATAGAGCTGGAGATGCTGGCTAGTAAACAGGAGAAGGGAAATTATCCTTTTAAAGTCTTTCCAAGAGGAGAAGAATTAATTATTGACCCTTGCCCTATCATCAGAGCAGTAATAGACGACCTTAATAAAGATAAAACAAGAGATATCATTGCCGCCAGATTCCATAATAGTGTCAGCTCCATTATCCTCAAAATCTGTCAATTATTACGAGAAAAGAGAGGTCTGAATAAAGTAGCTTTGAGCGGAGGAGTCTTTCAAAATATGTATCTATTAGAAAGGGCCTTTCCCCTTCTAAAAGCAGCAGGATTTAAGACTTATACCCATCAATATGTTCCTGCTAATGATGGGGGAATTTCCCTGGGTCAGGCAATAATTGCCCATTATAGAAAAAAATAAAGAGGTCAAATCTCGGCTGAAAATGAATTCGAAAGAAGAAAATCAATGTGCATAGCCGTACCACTAAAAATAATTTCTATTAAAGGAAAAATGGGGATAGGAGAGCTGGGAGGCGTCAGGAGAAAAATAAGCCTGATGCTTCTGGATAAAGTAGAGGTGGGAGACTATGTTCTTCTTCATGCGGGATTCGCTATTAATAAGCTTGAAACCAAAGAAGCCGAGGAATTGCTCCAATTATTGAGAGAAATGAGTGAAGTATCTGACTGAATTTCGTCAAAAAGAGCCGGTAGAAGGCTTAATCAAAAAAATCAAGCAGCTTGCCCAGGATATAAAGAAAGAAATTTCTTTAATGGAAGTTTGTGGCACCCATACCATGGCTGTTTTCCGATATGGGATAAAAGCTCTACTGCCCAAAAACCTCCATCTTCTCTCTGGTCCCGGCTGCCCGGTTTGTGTCACTGCTAATGACTATATAGATAAAGCCATTGCTTATGCTCATCAAGATAAAGTCATCCTGGTAACCTTCGGGGATATGATGAAAGTGCCTGGCTCCAGGTCCAGTCTAACTCAAGAAACTTCTGAAGGTGCTCAGATAAGGGTAGTCTATTCCAGTCTGGAGGCTCTTGAAATAGCCCGCAAGAATCCCAGTTATCGAGTCATCTTCCTGGGAATCGGATTTGAAACAACTGCACCTACCGTAGCTGCCTCTATACTGATGGCTTCTGAGGAGAAAATTTCCAATTATTTAGTCCTCTCTGGACATAAAATTATGCCTCCGGTGATGAGAGCTCTGGTAGAAGACCATCAAATTCACATTGACGGCTTACTTTGCCCTGGCCATGTCTCAACTATCACCGGAAGCAAGATATATGAATTTTTGGCGCGAGAATACCGAATTCCCTGTGTAGTGGCGGGGTTTGAGCCTCTTGATATTTTAGAAAGTATACGCCTTCTTTTAGGTCAAATCAAATCAGGCCAGGCTCGGGTAGAAAATGAGTACCGCCGGGCAGTAACCTACGAAGGAAATCTTAAAGCACAACAGCTTATGGAAAAAGTATTTAGCAAACAGTCTGCTTCCTGGAGGGGAATAGGTAAAATCCCTCACAGTGGGCTAAAAATAAGAAAAGACTATGCCTCTTTTGACATTGAAGCACAGTTTCCCGTCAAAGTAAAAGAGAGTAAGGATTACCCTGGCTGTATTTGTGGCGATATTCTGCGCGGTTTGAAAACTCCACCAGACTGTTCTCTCTTTAAGAAGGTTTGCAGCCCCTCCCATCCTCTGGGAGCTTGTATGGTTTCCAGTGAAGGAACCTGTGCTGCTTATTATAAGTATCACCAGGAAGAATCTCAATGAAAGAAAAAATTCTCTTGAGTCATGGAAGTGGCGGCAGACTTTCCCAGCAGTTAATCAAAGAACTCTTTTTAAAAAAATTTGACAATAGTCTGCTGGAAAAGCTGGGTGACTCAGCTATTTTTGAAGAGAAGAATATTCGCTGGGCCTTTAGCACCGATTCTTATGTCATTAAACCTCTCTTTTTCCCAGGAGGAGATATCGGAAAATTGGCGGTATCTGGCACTATAAATGACTTAGCTGTCGCCGGAGCAACTCCTCTTTTCCTTTCTTGTGCCCTCATCATAGAAGAGGGACTGGAACTCTCTATTCTGGAGAAAATTATTTCCTCAATGAAAAAAACGGCTGACAGGGCAAACGTTCAAATTATTACCGGAGATACCAAGGTGGTGGAACATGGAAGCGCCGATAGATTATTCATTAATACCAGCGGAGTAGGAATCGTCACTACTCAAGGGAATCTCTCCCCCCAAAGAATTAAGGTGAACGACAGAATAATCATCAATGGAACCGTCGGAGACCATTCTATCGCCACCCTTTCAGCACGGGAGGAATTTGATTTTCAGACCGAAATAAAGAGTGACTGCGCCCCCTTAAATGACCTGATTGGCAAGATAATTCCTGCCTGTCCAGGTCTGAAGATGATGCGTGACCCCACCCGGGGTGGTATCGCCACTGTCCTCAATGAGATAACTTCAGAGCAATCATTTGCTATCGAGTTATGGGAGGAAAAAATACCCATACGGGAAGAGGTTGCCTCTATGTGTGAAATACTCGGATTTGACCCTTTGTATTTAGCCAATGAAGGAAAGGTGATATTTATAGTTAAGGAGGAAGAGGCCGATAAATTGCTGGCTATGGTAAGAGCCCATCCCCTGGGTAAAGAGAGCCAGATTATTGGAAAAGTAGTTTCAGAGCCAAAAGGGAAAGTCTATCTGCGAACAGAGATAGGCAGCCGACGCATTAT
>JAUWRE010000143.1 GCA_030610725.1 Candidatus Aerophobota bacterium
GAGAGGATTAAGATGAGGGGGCATGAACTACGAACAAGACGATGAATTATAGTCTTTAGCTCTGCGCTTTAAGTTTTTCGCTTTGATGATTTACCCTATACGCTGAACGCTATACGCTAACCGCTAGTAAATTAAAGGAATTTATTATGGTCACAGAAGGAAAAATCGCCCCACTATATCTAGAAGAAGAAATGAAGAATTCCTATCTCAATTACGCAATGAGTGTAATTGTAGGAAGAGCTCTACCTAACGTTCGGGACGGATTAAAACCTGTCCAGAGAAGAATTCTCTACGCTATGCACGACCTAGGCCTAGCTTCTAATAAACCTCACAAGAAATCAGCCAGGGTAGTGGGAGAGACTCTGGGTAAATATCATCCTCACGGAGATATAGCGGTCTATGATGCTCTGGTGAGAATGGCCCAGGAGTTTTCTCTCCGTTACCCCCTGGTAGGGGGGCAAGGAAACTTCGGCTCCACAGACGGTGACCCACCAGCAGCTATGAGATATACAGAGGTAAAACTTACTCCCCTGGCTGAAGAAATGCTGGAAGATCTGGATAAGGAAACAGTGGATTTTGCTCCTAACTTTGATAATAGCCTCCAGGAACCTTCTCTTTTGCCGGCAAAGGTGCCTAACCTTCTTTTAAACGGTAGCTCAGGAATAGCGGTAGGCATGGCTACAAATATCCCTCCTCATAATTTAAACGAACTAATAGATGCCTGTATAAAAATGATAGATAACCCCGAGGTCTCCCTGGAGGAAATTATAGACATTATTAAGGCTCCTGACTTTCCCACCGGAGGAATTATCATAGGAAAGGGAGCAGTTAAAACAGCCTATAGAGAAGGAAGAGGCAAGATAACCCTGCGTGGTAGAGCCTCTATTGAAAACGAGGATGGGAAAGAACGCATTATCATCACTGAACTTCCCTATCAGGTCAATAAAGCTAAACTGGTAGAGATAATCGCTGATTTATCCCAGAATAATAGGATAATAGGCATCAGAACTCTACGGGATGAATCCGATAGAAAGGGAACAAGGGTAGTAGTTGACCTTCTGCGGGGAATGAGCGGTGAGATTGTTCTGAACCAACTTTATAAATATACACCCCTTCAGACAACTTTTGGCGTTATCCTTCTGGCTTTAGTGGATGGAAAACCTCGCCTTCTTAATCTTGCTCAGATGATTAAATATTATCTTGAGTATCGCCTGGAAGTAGTCACTCGACGCACAGAATTTTTGCTATCCAAAGAAAAAAGAAAAGCTCATCTCTTAGAAGGGTTGAGAAAAGCTTTAGACAAAATAGATAGAGTTATTCAAATCATAAGAGCATCTTCGGATACTAAAAAAGCAAGGGATGCTCTTATTAAATTATTAGACCTGACCAAATTACAAGCTCAGGCTATTCTGGAGATGAGGCTGCAGCGTTTGACCGGCTTAGAAAGAGAAAAAATCGAGAAAGACTACCAACTCTCAGTAAAAAAAATAGAAGAAATGGAAGAAATGCTATCCCACAAAGAGAAGCTCTGGGCAACCATCAAAGAAGAACTTAAAGAAATTAAGAAAAAATACGGAGATAAACGTCGCACTAAGATTGAGAGAAAAGAGAAAGAACTGATGTTCAAGCCTGAAGACCTCATTAAAAAAGAAGAAGTAGTTATAACTGCTACTAATAAAGGTTACATAAAATATACCCCTCTTAAGGCATACAGGAGACAAGGACGGGGAGGCAAGGGGGCACGTGGAATGGCTATAGAAAAGGAGGATTTTGTAGAGGACCTATTTATTGCTAATACTCATTCCACTTTATTATTTTTTACTAATTTGGGGAAAGTTCATTGGACTCGAGTCTATGAGATTCCTCAGAAGAAACGTTCAGCTAAAGGCAGAGCTTTAGTTAACTTTCTTTCTCTAGGAGAAAATGAAAGAGTTACTGCCACAGTAGCTATAGATGATTTTGATGCTACTCGTTCTTTCCTTATGGTAACCAGGAAGGGAGTAGTAAAAAAAACTCTTCTTTCGGCCTATTCTCGTCCCCAGAAAGGAGGAATAATAGGAATTAACCTGAGGAAGGGAGATAAATTAATCAAGGTTCTCCTGGTTGTAGAGAACCAGGATGTGGTTCTTTCTACCAAGAAAGGCAAAGCTATCCACTTTTCCGAAAAAGATATACGCCCTACAGGGAGAGTCTCTATGGGGGTGAAAGGAATTTCCCTGAACGAGGAAGATGAGATAAGAGATGCAGCAGCAACAGAGAAAGATCTGTCCCTTTTAACCATCACTTCTAAAGGGTATGGCAAAAGGACCCTTTTCAGCAAGTACAGAAAGACGAAAAGGGGCGGAAAGGGAGTCATTAATATCCGCCTTGCCCTTCACAAAGGAGAGGTAGCGGGAGCAAAAAAAGTAAGTGAAGATGATGAGATTCTGGTTATAACCAAAAAGGGGAAAAGCATTCGTTTAGCTGTCAGAGGTGTTTCCCTTATGGGAAGAGCTACCTCTGGCCTACGCCTGATTAGACTAGAAAAAGACGATGAAGTCATCGCCCTAACATAGAAAGTGAACGCTCACGTTTGTCTGCATGCGGACACGCACAGGCAGGCTTGTCATTGCGAGCAAGGTCCCTCGCCTGTCTGCGTGCGGATATACGCATAGGCAGGCTTGTCATTGCGAACGGAGTGAAGCAATCTCGATTACATCGCTCGGGATAAACTCCGCAATCTCAATGACGACATAGAATATACTTCACCGAATACTCACTATGAAAAAAATAGCTTTTTTGTTTCCTGGTCAAGGCTCTCAGTATGTAGGCATGGGAAAGGAATTCTACGAAACCTATCCTGAGACTGATAAAATTTTTCAGAAAACAAAAGAAGTACTCGGTTTTAATCTCAAAAAATTATGTTTCCAAGGACCGGAAGAAAAATTAAGAAAAACCATTAATACCCAGCCAGCTTTGCTCACCACAAATTGGATTGTCACCTGCGCCTTGCAAGAAAAGAAAATAAAACCAACTGTGGTTGCTGGACATAGCCTGGGAGAATACAACGCTCTACTTGCCGCTCAAGTTTTAGACTATCCCACTGCCTTAAGATTAGTCTATCGGAGAGCAGAGCTGATGGAAGAAGCTTCTAGAACCAGCGATGGCGGAATGGCAGCTATAATTGGACTATCCAGGAAAATAGTCTTATCCCTCTGCCAGAAAATAGAAGGAGTAGAGGCAGTAAACTTCAACTCTCCCTCTCAAATCGTTATCTCTGGTAAAAGGGAAAAAGTAGAAAAGGCAGCAGAACAATTAAAGCAAAAAGGAGCTAGAAGAGTAATTCTTCTTCCCGTAAGTGGCGCCTTTCACACCTCTTTTATGAAAAAGGCTGCCGAGAAGTTTTCTCGGGAGTTAGATAAAACACCCTTTTCTGAACCTACCTGCCCGATAATAACTAATACTTTTGCTAAATACGCAACTAGCAGCGAGGAAATTAAGAAAGCTCTAAAAAGACAGATAGACCATCCTGTTCTCTGGGAAGATGCAATGAAAAAGCTTATATCTGAAGGAATCGATTTGTTTATAGAGGTAGGACCAGGCAGAGTTCTACAAGGACTCCTGCGGAAAATAGATAGAAAGGTATCCGTTTTAGGAGTAGAGACCCCCCAGGATATAGAGAAAATTAACAAATAGGGGGTCAGGTCTTGATTTTTGACTTTATACTTCTCACTCTGTTAATGAAATCATTGAAATTCCCACCACAAATTACCATTGGCATTTAAATAAAAAAAGTCAAAAATCAAGACCTGACCCCAAAATCTACAAAATCTATATATCAATACGGGGGGTTGACAGAGTTTTATAAATTGGTATAATATTATACAGAAAAGGGCAGAAGCTCAACTACTTTTTTTGTGTATCAGGTTAATAGGCTAAACACTAAGTAGCTTAGATAAGCTTAAGGCGTATTTGATGAATGCAACAATAGAAAGGAACTCTCCCCTTACTCTGTCCTATCAACTCAAGCAAATTCTGGAAGAGATGGTTTCCAGTGGAAAGTATAAAATAGGCGATCCCTTTCC
>JAUWRE010000101.1 GCA_030610725.1 Candidatus Aerophobota bacterium
GGTAAGATGGCGGGCAAAAGCGGGTAGCACTGTATTGAGCGAAACGAAGCTCATTCCCATGGAGAAGAAAACCCAATCCAGGAGATTAACAGTGAAGTTCCAGCGGTAATTTTTTTTTACTTCATCCTCGAATGTCGCCAACCCAGCTTGTTCTAATTGTTTACTCATACTTTTTTATATCTCTGGCAGCGCACACTCGCATAATCTCACCATAGAAAACACGATGATAATCTCCCTGGGGATAGAAGGCAGGAGGAATATCTGAAGCTAATTCAGGAGGAAGGACATCATTTTTGTGTACCACTTTACACTCATAGTGAATGAGGCACTTCTCAATCAAGGGTGATTTTACCTTCTTTGCTGGAACAGTGGTAAGCTTTTGCTCGACGAATTTATCATGCTCTCGTCCAGAAACGGTACCACAAAAAGAGACTTTCTCGCTTATTTCCACGGGAGGAACATTTACCGTAAAGTCGCCTGTCTCTTCAATAAGACCATAAGTAAAACGAGAAGGACGAACCAGAACAATAAACATAGGTTTGGCCCAAACAATGCCAACAGTTCCCCAACCAATGGTCATAACGTTAGGTTTTTCTTGCTGGCTAACGGAAACCAACAAAAGACCACTTCTGCCCATAGTTGTAAAAGTTTCTTTTAGGCAATCCATGTATCCTACTTCTATCTTTTCCATCACTTGAACTCCTTCCTGTTATTTGAATGAAGCTACATAAGCCCTTTATCTTTCAAGCTAACATATCTCTCATCGCCGATGATGATATGGTCAAGAACCTCGATAGCCATTGTTTTTCCTACCCCTACCATCTGTCTGGTTACTGCCAGGTCATCTTCACTGGGGTTAGGGTCCCCGGAAGGATGATTATGAGCAATAATTATACCTGCGGCTAGATACTCGATAGCTGGCTGAAATACTTCTCGTGGATGCACTAAATTTGCCGTAAGGGTCCCAATGGATATAATCTCATCGTGGATAATCTTGTTTCTCGTGTTAAGATATAATCCACGAAATTGCTCTTTTTTAAGCTTTTTCATCCCCTCAAGATATCTGTAGGCATCCTCTGGACTTCTAATAGTAGGGAACCTGCCCGGTTCTTCTTTAAAGAATCTTCTTCCCAGTTCAAAGCAAGCAACTATCTGGCAAGCCTTTACCAGAGGAATGCCCAAATTCTCCATTAATCGCCCCACGTTTTTCTCTTGAGCGATGGCTTTGGAGCCGTATTCTTTGATGATGCGATGAGAAAGCTCCATTACTGTCTCTTCCCTATAGCCTGTGTTCAGGATGACAGCCATAAGTTCCCCATTTTTGAGGACATCAGGGCCATATTTGATTAATTTTTCTCTCGGTCTTTGTTCTTTAGGAAGTTCCTTTAGTTTGAACTTGTATTCAGCCGAATTCTGCATGACTTAGTTCCTCGTAAAAAATTTCGTGAACTGTAAATCATATTTTTGTTTTTTGTCTTTTTTCTAATTGATTTTAAATTTCACGTTATGGTTTTGAATTTTTTTTTACTATACGCTATACGCTGTATTTATCACTCCTCACCCAGCCATACTGAGTGTGTTCCTATAAGATTTTCTACCTCAGATATCAGAGAATCAGAAAATCCCATTTTCATCGTCTTTGAACGAATAATAATCTTCTCGTCTTGGCTGAGGTTAAGATGTAAATAGAGTGCATGTTTTCCTTTATGAGAAGAAAGGAGCTCTTTCAACCTGAGCAAATTTTTTTCTTTTAGTTCCTCTTGCTTTATGTCAATATGAAGATTATGAGCTATGTCCTTGATTTTAGAGAAAAGAATAATTTCCTCCGCAATAACTTTTGGGGGGTCACTGGCAGTATCTAGTTTTCCTTTGATTAAAACGAGTTTTCCCTCCTCTATGTAAGAGGTTCTTTTTTCATAGAGGCTAGAAAATACCAACACTTCTATCTGTGAATCTAAATCCTCCAGGGTAAAAAAGCCCATCCTCTTTCCTTTTCTGTCATTTCTAGAAGTAAGACTACTTATTATTCCTACAATTCTTATCTTCTCCTTGTCTCTCATTCCAGATAAGTCCTTGATGGAATGGGCCGCATAACGACTAATTCTCTTTCGATATTTCTCTAGAGGATGCCCACTGATATAAATGCCCAGAAGTTCCTTTTCCCAGGCTAATTTTGTTTCTTTAGAGACCTCTTCTATGGTAGGGAATCTTTCCGTACTGGGGCCACTTTCCCTCTTTTCCAGTGTCTCCAGGAAAGAGAGCTGTCCTCTTTCTCTATCCTGCTGTATCTGAGCTGCCTTTTCTGCTGCCTGGTCTACTACTGCCAGGTTCTGCGCTCGGGAGCCTTCCAGGCAATCGAAAGCCCCGCTCTTTATCAAACTCTCTATCATTCGCTTGTTTACTGTTTTTGGATTTACTCGTCTGTAAAAGTCAAAGATAGAGCTGAAGTGGCCTTCTTTTTCTCTCACTCTAAGGATAGAAGAGATAGCGGCTTTACCTACATTCTTTATCGCTCCCAGGGCAAAACGGAGCTTATTTTTCTCTACCATGAAGTTAGCCAGGGAGTGATTTATATCAGGAGGAAGTATCTTTATATCCATTCTTCTACATTCATTGATATAGAGGGCAAGTTTATCAGTGTTCTCTATTTCCGAGGTGAGAAGAGCAGCCATAAATTCTAAAGGATAGTTAGCTTTAAGATAAGCCGTTTGATAGGAGATAAGAGCATAGCCAGTAGAGTGTGATTTGTTAAAACCATATCCGGCAAAATGAGCCATTAGTTCAAAAACTCGTGTAGCCAGGGAAGGATTAACTCCTTTCTTTTTTGCTCCTTCAATAAATTTGTCTTTTTGTTCATCCATCAATCGAGGTATTTTCTTACCCATAGCCCTTCTTAGTATGTCTGCCTCTCCCAGGTTAAAGTCAGCTAAAATATTGGCTATTCTCATTACCTGTTCTTGATAAAGAATCACTCCGTAAGTCTCTTTTAGAATGGGTTCGAGCTTGGGATGGAGATATTCGATTTTGCTGCGCCCCTGTTTTCTATCAATAAAATCATCCATCATTCGGCTGTGCAGAGGTCCAGGGCGGTATAAAGCAAGGACAGCAATGAGGTCTTCGAATCTTTCGGGGTGTATTTTCTTGATTAAGTCTTGCATTCCTCGACTTTCCACCTGGAAAACTCCTAATGTTTCTGCTTGAGAAAGAAGCTCATAAGCTTTCTTGTCTTCCAGGGGAATTCTATCCAGGTCAACTTCTTTTCCCTTATTCTCCTTAATTATCTCCAGAGCGTCCCTGATTACATTTAATGTCTTCAAACCTAAAAAATCCATCTTTAAAAGACCGATCGCCTCTATAGAATGCATCTCGTATTGAGTGGTAATTTCGTTCTTATTAGTTCTGTATAAAGGGGTATAATGGGTTAGTTTATCTGGAGCAATGACAACCCCAGCCGCATGGGTTGAAGCGTGGCGGGTAAAACCTTCTATACTCTGGGCAATCTCAAAAAGGGTTTCTATTTTGCCATCCTCTTTCAAAATTTCCTTAAGTTCCGAGCTCTCCTCTATAGCTATTTTCAGTTCTGTGTTAAAAGGGATGAGTTTGGCAATACGATCTACCCCGCTGTAAGGGATACCTAAGACTCTTCCTACGTCCCTTATAGCAGCTCTGGCGGCCATAGTTCCAAAGGTGATAATTTGGGCTACGTTCTCTTTCCCGTACTTTTCTCTTACATAGCTAATTACCTCATTTCTCCTCTCATCCTGGATATCAATGTCAATGTCAGGCATAGCCGTTCTCTCTGGATTAAGAAACCGTTCAAAGAGAAGTCCGTAGGCTAGAGGGTTGATATTAGTTATTCCCAAAAGGTAGGCAACGATGCTTCCGGTTACCGAACCTCTACCCGGGCCAATAAGGATTTTCTTTTTCTTGGCATAGCTGACGAAATCCCATACGATAAGAAAGTATCCTGTGTATCCTGCTCTTGAGATTATACTTAGCTCTGTTTCTAGTCTTTGCTCTACAGAGGTTGAAGCAGTAGGGTAGCAATGAGGCAGTCTTTCCTGGCAGAGTTTTCTTAAGTATTTATCTAAGTTATGTCCATCAGGGGCCCTATAGACAGGAAGGTGTGTTTTCCCCAGTTCTAGTTCAAGATTGCATTTTTTACTAATCAGTTCGGCATTAGAGATTGATTGAGGGAGATGGGAAAAGATTTTCTCCATCTCTTCTGAAGAACGAAAATAGAGTTCGGAGGAGCTAAATTTCAGCCGATTAGTATCATCCAGCGTCTTTCCTGTCTGGATACATAAAAGAACATCTTGGGCTTGTGCGTCTTCTTTGTTCAAATAGTGAACATCATTGGTAGCTACCAGGGGTATGGAGAGCTCCTGGGATAGGTTTGCTAGCGAAGAATTGATTTTTTTTTGAAATTCCAGGCCTACATCCTGAACCTCCAGATAAAAATCTTCTCCGTACAAATTCTTATAAAACTGGCAAATCTCTTTTGCTTTACCCACTTTATTTTGAGAAAGTAGGAAGGGAATTTCGCCTTTGGCGCAGCCGGAGAGTGCAATTAACCCTTCCCCCTTTTGGGAGAGAAGCTCCTTGTCTACTCGGGGGTGGTAGTAAAATCCCTCCAGATAGCCTCCTGTTACTAGTTCCATCAGGTTTCTATATCCTTTTCTGCTTTTTGCCAGGAGGGTAAGATGATAGGCGGTAGGTTGACCTCCTATCTTTTTTTTCTTGAATCGGGAAGTGGGGGCTACATATACCTCACAGCCAATTATGGGTTTGATCTTCCTCTTTTTTGCTTTCTGATAAAAATCTATAGCTCCAAATAAGTTGCCATGGTCAGTAAGAGCCAGAGCAGGCATATCAAGCTTATAGGCCTGATTGATTAATTGGGAGATGGAGCAGGCTCCATCCAGAAGGCTATAATCACTGTGGGTATGAAGATGAACAAAATTAGTCAT
>JAUWRE010000162.1 GCA_030610725.1 Candidatus Aerophobota bacterium
ATAAAGTGAAAAAGAAAGAGTTGAGAGAAAAATTTGGCTATCATCCTACTGATAGCGGTTCTTCTGAGGTGCAGGTAGCCGTACTTAGCGAACGAATTAAGAATTTGACCGGTCATCTGTCTAACTATAAAAAAGACCAGAGTGCTAAAAAGGGGCTTCTTCAATTGGTTATGCAGCGACGCAAGCTTCTTGATTATCTTAAGAACGAAAATATAGAAAAATATAGAAAAATAATAAAAGCTTTAGGGCTAAAAAGGTAACTGAATGAAAAGAGGTAATGTGATTAGGATAGAAAAAAAAATAGGGGATGAATGCCTGATTTTAGAAACAGGCAAGGTAGCGAAGAAGAGTGACGGTGCTGTATGGGTACAGTATGGAGAAACTATTGTTTTAGTGACGGCGGTTATTTCGTCTGCCGTTGAGGAAGGAGGGGGGGGATTTCTTCCTCTAATAGTGGATTATCGTGAAAGAGCCTATGCGGCGGGCAAGATTCCCGGAGGCTTCTTCAAGAGAGAGGGAGCACCTTCCAGTGAAGAGATTCTATCATGTCGGCTGATAGATAGGTCTGTTCGTCCTCTTTTTCCAAAAGGATTCAGGAATAAAGTTCAAATAGTGGTTACTGTTCTATCAGCCAGCGAGTCCAATTGGCCACCTATTCTATCCATAATGGGAGCCTATCTGGCTTTGTCTATATCTGGTCTTTCCTTGAGCGAAACGATAGCAGGGACAAGGGTGGGTAGAATAGACAATAGATTTGTGGCGAATCCTTCTGACGAAGAGTTGGAGAAAAGTGAGCTGAATCTAGTAATAGTAGGGAGTAAGGATGGATTAGTCATGATGGAAGGTGAGGCCTGCAAGGTGGAAGATGATATTATAGCAGGAGCTTTTCAGCAAGCGCACTCCTGGATTCAAGAACTAATCGAAATAGAGGAAGAATTTATTTCTGCCGTCGGGAAAGAAAAGAAAGAATTTTCCCTTTATGAAATTGATGTAGAGATGAAGAAAAAAGTTGTAGCTTTTGCTTCTGGTAA
This sequence comes from Candidatus Aerophobota bacterium, assembly GCA_030610725.1. Taxonomy (GTDB): domain Bacteria; phylum Aerophobota; class Aerophobia; order Aerophobales; family AE-B3A; genus AE-B3A. Next base: position 1,032 of record JAUWRE010000162.1, read on the forward strand.
AGTCAAAGCTATTGGGAATAACTGGAATAAAGAAGAAAAAAATGCTCATATGGAAAAAATAAAGGAAGAGACTCTGGAAGAGTTTCTAACTGAATATCCTGATGAAGAAAACGATATTCTGGATATACTAAATGAATTTAAAAAAGAGAGAATGAGAGAGTTCATTATCAAGGATGGGAAAAGGTGGGATCTTCGAGGTTCAGATGAAATTCGGTCTGTCAGTTGTGAGGTGGGGATGCTGCCGTGTGCTCATGGCTCGGGACTTTTTACTAGAGGAGAAACTCAGGCCTTGGTAGCGGTTGCTTTGGGGACTAGATCTGATGAGCAGAGAATCGATGGTCTGCGCAAAGAAGAGATTTTCAAGAGTTTCATGTTCCATTACAATTTCCCTCCCTACTCTACCGGGGAAGTCCGGTTCTTGCGTGGACCGGCGAGAAGGGAAGTTGGGCATGGTCTTCTGGCGGAAAAAGCTATTGTATCCATTCTACCTGATAGCAGCTCTTTCCCATATACCGTTAGACTAGTGTCAGATGTCCTGGCGTCTAATGGTTCGTCTTCAATGGCTTCTGTGTGTGGGGGGACACTTGCTTTGATGGATGCAGGGGTTCCTATATCCGAGCCAGTAGCTGGAGTAGGGATAGGCCTAATCAGGGAAGAAGATAAGACTGTTATTCTAACCGATATTCAAGGAATGGAAGACTATCTTGGTGATATGGATTTCAAAATCTGTGGGACCAGAGAGGCTGTAACAGCCCTGCAGTTGGATATGAAGGTTTCCGGGGTTAGCATAGAAGTCCTGGAAGAAGCTCTGAGCAGGGCTAAGAAAGCTCGTGTTTTCATACTGGACCAGATGGAAGCTGTGATAAAAGAGCCGCGAAGCCAACTTTCCAGTCACGCTCCCAGAATTACTACTCTTTCAATCCCTGCCGATAAGATTGGTGAGTTAATTGGTCCAGGGGGAAAGGTAATCAAAGGAATAATGAAAGAGACGGGAGTAGGAATTGATATAGATGATGCTGAAGGAAAGGTTACCATCTCTGGTTCTGACGAAGAAGGGGTAAAAAGGGCTGTGGATATAGCCAAGAGCATAATTCGAGGACCAGAAGTAGGAAAAATTTATTCGGGAAAAGTGAAACGAGTAACTAATTTCGGGGCTTTCGTAGAAATTACACCTGGTAAAGAAGGATTGGTTCATATTTCCCGGTTAAGCGATAAGTTTGTCAAGAACGTTTCTGACGTAGTGAAGGTGGGAGATGAAATCAAAGTGAAACTTACTGAGATTGATGAAATGGGGAGGTTGAATCTCAGCGGAAAAGGAATATCATAAATAGAGCGTATAGCGTATAGTGAAAAATGCAGCAAAACCATAGCAGATAAGTTCATAGTTCATCGACAAAACAATGTATTTTATGTTCAGAGATTTCAATCAATCAACTAAAAACAAGGAACTATCGTTTATCTTTTTTAGCTTTATGCCTTTTGCTTTAATGACTTATCCTATACGCTAAACGCTACCCGCTATACGCTTGAAAGAAATTGCCTGTTGAGGCAATTTTTTGACTTATTGTAAATATGTGACTATAATGATGGATATAAAGGAGGTGGGGGAGTTTGGTTACAATTAAAGTGGATGATTATAACTCCTTTTCTCAAGCCTTAAAGTATTTTAAGACAAAATGTCAACAATCTGGTTTGAGTTCTGACGTTAAACGACATCAGGAGTACGAAAAACCCACAGAGAGAAAAAGAAAGAAAAGACTTAGAGCTATTCGAAGACAGAGAAGGAATATGTTGAAGTTGGAGAGAAAGCAGCTCCGCAATTATTGATCCCTGTCCTCGCTAATAGGAAGAAAACTTTGAGCTAACACAGTATATATGGGAATCTATGTTCAGATACGTAATGCAGGTCTCCAGGGGGAATGAGAAGCATGAAATATCTGAGAGGATACCCCCCTGAGATTCTGACTCAAGGCTTTTTTCTGAGCGCAAGGGCAGGGATTGAAATAGAATAATAAGAAGGGTTGTTAGTGCGTATTCTTTTTATGGCAACACCCGCCTTTGCCTGTCCCTCTCTGGAGCTTTTGAGCCGAAAAGAGAGGTTGGTTGGAGTGGTTACACAGCCTCCTCGTCCCTCTGGAAGAGGAGGGGAAATAAATCCTTCCCCAGTAGAGAGATTAGCTAAAAGAAAAAACATACCGTCTTATCAAGCCAAGAATGTAAATAGTCCCTCTTTTATTACTAGAATAGAGCAAATTGCTCCGGATATTGTAGTAGTAGTAGCTTTTGGGCAGATTCTTTCTCCTGATTTTCTATCTATCCCTGGAATATGTTCCTTAAATCTCCATCCTTCCCTCTTGCCGCGTTATAGAGGTGCTGCTCCCATTCCCTGGGCAATAATACGAGGAGACAGGGAAACAGGGGCAACTGTTCAGAGAATAGAAGAAGGGGTAGATGAAGGCAGGATAATCGTCCAGGAAAAA
>JAUWRE010000096.1 GCA_030610725.1 Candidatus Aerophobota bacterium
CCCAAGGTCAATGAAGACAGGTGCACCTACTGCGGAAAATGTGCTGAAGTTTGTGTCTATAATGCGATTGCGGTAATCAAGGAAAAGGTGCTCCTTTTTTCTGAGCTCTGTCATGGATGCGGTGGATGTAGCCTTCTCTGCCCAGAGGATGCTATTGAAGAAATAGACCGACCAATAGGAATACTGGAAAAAGGAAAGGCTAACTCCATTTTGTTCACTCACGGAAAATTGAATTTGGGAGAGGCTCTGGCAGTCCCTTTAGTCAGGGCAGTAAAAAGAGCCATTCCTGAAATTAATCCAAATAATAATCAAACCATCTCGAACAATCAAATTACCATTATTGATGTTCCTCCTGGAACTTCCTGTCCGGTAATTGAATCGGTGAAAAAAAGTGATTTTTGTCTTCTGGTAACCGAACCCACCCCCTTTGGTCTAAATGACCTCATCTTAGCAGTGGAAACGCTGAAGAAACTAAGAATACCTTTTGGAGTGGTAATAAATCGGGCCGACGTAGGAGATAAAAAAACTGATGAATACTGTGAAAAAGAGAAAATTCCTATCTTAATGCGTATTCCTATGGATAGAGATATCGCCATAGCCTATTCCCAGGGTATACCTATGATAAAAGCAAAGCCTGAGTACAAAAAGAAGTTTCTAAATCTTTACAAAAAAATAGAGGAGTTGACTGGAAGCTAGTTAGTCCCATTACTATGAAACAGATTGTAGTTATCAGTGGTAAAGGAGGAACGGGAAAGAGTGTCATTACGGCAAGTTTTGCCAGTCTAGCCAAAAATAAAGTTATGGCAGATTGTGATGTAGATGCGGCAGACCTTCATCTTTTACTTCATCCGGCTATTAAAGAGACTCACCAATTTAGTGGGGGGAAAACTGCCTTCATTGATGAGCAGCGATGCACTCAATGTGGAAAATGTCAAGAAGTCTGCCGTTTTGAAGCTATAGTTAACTTTACAGTTGACCCTATCTACTGTGAGGGCTGTGGGGTTTGCTCTCATATTTGTCCTGAAAAAGCCATTGAAATGATAGACAGCCCCTCCGGAAAATGGTTTATATCTGAGACTAAATACGGCCCCTTTGTTCATGCAAAATTAGGGATTGCTGAGGAGAACTCAGGAAAGTTAGTAACCCTGGTCAGGCAAAATGCCAAGTCTGTTGCAGAAAAAGAAAAAAAAGACTTTGTCATTATAGATGGTCCACCCGGCATTGGCTGCCCGGTTATTGCCTCTTTAGGGGGAATGGATATTGCCTTGATTGTTACTGAACCGACCCTTTCCGGCATTCACGACCTGGAACGTATTGTGGGAGTAGCTCACCACTTTGGTATCAAAAGTCTTGTCTGTATTAATAAATATGACATTAATCTTACTCTTACCCGGGAAATTGAAAAATATTGCCTTAGTAACAATATCGAGCTAGTTGGAAAAATTCTCTTTGATATCTCTGTTACTGAAGCCCTGGTTCGGGGACTACCAATAGTAGAATACTCAAATAATCGAGTGACAGAGGAGATTAAGAATCTATGGAAAAAAATCCGAAGGATTCTTCTGTAACTATTACCGTAGTCTATGATAACAACGAATATAACCCAGAGCTAAAGACAGCCTGGGGTTTTTCTTGTTTAATAAAAAAAGAGGATAGCACCATTCTTTTTGATAGCGGAGGAAACGGGAAGATATTGCTATCTAATATGAATAAACTCAAGCTCGACCCTCAACAAGTACGAATAGTTGTCTTATCCCATATTCACAACGACCATGTAGGAGGATTAGAGGCATTCTTAGAGCAAAACTCTAATGTCACTATCTATCTACCTCATTCATTTCCAAATGCCTTTAAAAATAAAATAAAAGAATGCGGAGCAAAAATCATCAATGTAAATAAGCCTCTAAGAATTTCTCAGAATGTCTATTCTACAGGAGAATTGGGAACTGAAATAAAGGAAGAGGCTTTACTAATAAATACGGAGAGAGGATTAATTATAATTACCGGTTGCGCTCATCCAGGAATAATAGACATAGTCAGGAGAGCTAAAGAGATAATGAAGACCAATGTCTATCTGGTAATGGGTGGTTTTCATCTAAAAGGAATGAGCCAAAGGGAAATAGATGGAATCGTTGAGGAATTTAAAAAGGAAGGAGTTGAAAAAGTTGGTGCCTGCCACTGTTCGGGCGACCTTGCCCGAAAAATTTTTGAAAAAGCTTACCAAGAAGACTTCATTCGGGTAGGGGTGGGTAAGATCATTAAAATCGATTAATCTCAACCCTCTACCAAAAATCCCTGATTTTACTATCTATTATTCAGATTTATAAAAAGACTGGTAGGAAAAGGGCAAATTGCTTCAAACAATCTCAGCAAAAAAATAGAACCGTCCCCTTTTCCCTTTTCACAAAGATTGTTTGAAAAAATCTTTAGGGGCAGAACCGTTTTAGCCGTAGAATAAAGGAGACAACCAAGATGGCCAGAGTATTCTTTCCTCAATTCAAGAAAGGTAAGCAAGGAATCGAGGTTGAGAAAGGAAGTATTTTAAGTTCCGCAAGGAAACTTGGTATAGAGATACCCTCAGAATGTGGTGGAAAAGGCCTTTGTGGTAAATGTAGAGTGAGGGTTGAGGGAAAGGAAGCCTTAACCCCAAGAACAGAGATAGAGAAAAGCTTCAAATTAGGCAGAGATGAAAGGCTAGCTTGTCAGGCAAGAGTTTTGCGATCCGGTAGTATCCGCGTCTTCATTAAAAGTCTGGGTAAGTATACCATTCTCTCGGATACAATTAAGGATGAAATTAGGCTAGAACCTTTTGTCTATAAAAAGAATGGTAAGGTTTTCTGGCAAGACAGACAGATAGATAAGTCTAAAGGTAGAATTTACGGCCTGGCCATAGATGTAGGCACTACTACTCTTGCATCACAAATAATCGATCTGGAATCAGGCAAAAGGATAGCTACTTTAGCTGGCAAGAACCCTCAGGCCTCCTTTGGAGACGATGTAATCTCGCGAATTGACTACACTATGAGGAACAAAAATGGGCTAAAGGAGCTACAAAATATTGTCATTAAGGAAATAAACGCAGGTCTTACAAGGATTGCTGAAGAAAAAGGGGAAATCCTGGAGGATATCTATGAAGCCGTAGTGGTAGGGAATTCTACTATGCGTAATATCTTCTTCGGGCTTGATGTCTCCTCCTTGGGAGTGATTCCCTTTGAGCCTTTAACCTGTGAGCCCATAAACAGGAAAGCTAAAGAGTTGGGTCTAAAGATTAATCCCCAAGCCAATGTTTATGGGGCTCCTTTAATTGGTGGTCATGCCGGAGCAGATGCCTTAGCCGATATTATTGCCACCGGGCTCTACAAGGCTGAGAGGCCATCTATGGTCATAGATATAGGAACTAATGGGGAGGTTGTCATCGGTAATAAAGAGAGGATACTGACCGCCTCCTGTGCTGCTGGAGGTGCCTATGAGGGAGCAGCAATAAGTTCCGGGGTGGGGGCCGTGGAAGGAGCGATAAATAATATCAGGATAATAAACGGAAGGACAGAGTATGAGACTATTGGCAATAAGCCTCCTCTGGGTATTTGTGGTTCCGGTTTGATTGACCTATTAGGTGAGTTATTGAAGAACGGAATTATGAGCAGAAAGGCAAAGCTAAAAGATGACTTTTTTATCACTCCTGATATTAGCATCTCCCAACAAGATATATATCAGCTAATAACAACCAAGGCTGGTCTACGCCTGGATCAGGATCTTTTGATAAAATACTATCCGGCTACCCTGGAGGAAATAGATAAAATCTATCTATCCGGAGCCTTTGGTAATTTTATCAACCCGGATAATGCTATACTCATAGGTCTCCTTCCTGGAGCAAGAAATAAAGTAATCAGGATCGGCAATGGCGCTTTAACAGGAGCAAGGCAAATGCTTCTGTCCCGTGAGAAAAGAAGAGATGCAGAAAGAATAGCCAGAAAGATTGAACACATTAAGCCCAACGAAAGAGAGGAGAATTTTTCATACATAGTAGCAGAGAAAATGTATTTCGAAGACGAAGATGACCTAAGGGCGTAGAATCTTATCATTCCTTCTGCTCGTTCTGGGCATACCATCACTATAAAAAAAATAAGTCAGAGATATTGACATTAATAAAGGAAAAAAGATGAAAACTTACCTGGATTGTATCCCCTGTTTCTTCAGACAGGGGTTGGAGGCTGCTCGAATGGCCACACAGGATGAGGAAAAACAAAGAGAAGTTCTGGATGAGATAGCAAAAGAGCTGCCCCAAATTTCGATAAATAGCACTCCTCCGGAAATGGGAAGAAAAATCCACAAAATCGTTCGCCGAATTACAGGCTCATCTGATCCCTATAGGGAAATCAAAGATAAATATAATAAAATTGCTCTGAGGCTTTATCCTGAACTTAAAGAAAGGGTGATAAAAGCGAAGGACCCCCTACTTATGAGTATAAGGGTAGCTATTGCCGGAAATATCATTGACTTTGGAGTAAAAAACGCTCATATTGATATTGAAAAAGAAGTAGAACAGATTCTAAAGCAAGATTTTGCCATCTTTGATTATATCCCGTTTAAGAAGGTTTTAGGGCATACTGCTGAGCTCTTATACATAGCGGATAACTCCGGTGAGGTTGTTTTTGATAAAATAATGATAGAATTAATAATAGAAAAGCTAAATAAAAAGGTGACCTATGTAGTGAGAGAAAAACCCATTATAAATGATGCTACTATAGAGGACGCATTGTTTTGCGGAATAGACAAAATAGCCAGAGTCATCTCTTCTGGCTCAGACGGACCAGGAACTTTTCTTTCTCTGGCTACAGATGAGTTTCGTAGTTACTTTAATAGAGCTAAATTGATAATTAGCAAAGGACAGGGAAATTATGAAACTCTTTCTGGAGAGGATAAACCTATCTTTTTTCTCCTCAAAGCAAAATGTCCTATCATAGCAAAGGACCTGGGATGCAAAACAGGAGATATAGTCCTGAAGGGGCAAGATAGTAAGATAGCTCATAGTTCATAGTAAGTTCAAAAATAAGTACTCAGTGAACCACGTCATTGCGAGCGCAAGCGAAGCAATCTCAATCTCCATCAGAGATTGCCACGTCGCTATC
>JAUWRE010000114.1 GCA_030610725.1 Candidatus Aerophobota bacterium
AAAAACTGATTCCATTAGTCAAAAAAGTAATTGCCATAGAGATCGATGAAAAATTATGCCAGATTCTAGAAAAGGAAGTTGGGGAATATCCCAATCTAAAAATAATCTGTGAAGATATAACCAAAGCTTCTTTTGTGGATAGATTAAATAACCAACCAGAGAAAGTCAAAATAGTAGGAAATCTACCCTATTATCTCGCTTCTCCTCTTCTCTTGGAGTTAGTTAAGAGTGAATGGCTCGAATTTATGGTGGTAATGATACAAAGAGAGGTAGCGGAAAGAATTGCTTCTCAGCCTGGAAACAAGAAGAGAGGTGCACTAACCGTGCTTATTAACTATTATGCTGAGATTACTAAAATAATAGATGTTCCGCCGCAGGTTTTTATTCCCAGACCCAGGGTAGGAAGCACTGTGGTGAAAATGGAAAAGAAAAAAGAACATCAGGCAACAAATGAAAAGAGATTCTTCAGGCTGGTAAAAACAGCTTTTTCTACGCGGCGTAAGATGCTAGGTAACACCCTTAGTAGAGGATTGGGCATGGAGAAAGAAATTGTAAAAGAAATATTAGCCAGAGCCGGGGTAGAATGGCAGAAAAGAGCAGAAGAGTTAAAAGTGGAAGAATTCGTTAAAATAAGCAATGAATTGTATAACTAGATAGTATAGGAATTTCCTTTTTGGACGCTGATAAAGACGGATTATTAAGGATTAAGTGATAAAAAATCGTTAAGATTTTTAGAAATTGGATTTTCACTAAGCCTTAGCTTTAAGCCAGAAGTAATACAAATCTTTTTTTGGACATAATCTGCGAAAATCTGCGTCCTAATTATCTTGAACTATCTTTTGGCTTTTGTTTTGAACTTGCTATCAGCTATGAGCAATGAGCTATGAGCTAATTAGAGGCATATTTTGATTAATACTATAGAGTGGATAGACAAAAAAGTCAAAATTATTGACCAGACAAAGCTTCCTGATGGATTAGAATATATCTATTGTCAGGATGTTAATACTCTAAGAGAAGCCATTTGTTCTTTAAAAGTAAGGGGAGCACCAGCATTAGGAATTGCTGCGGCTTTAGGATTAGTCCTGGGAATCCAGAACTCTTCTGCTGATGATTATCCCACTTTCAAAGAAGAAATGAAAAAAGTAATAGACCTTTTGGCTTCTTCTCGACCCACAGCAGTCAACCTCTTTCACTCCTTAAAGCGTATGGCTGATTGCGCGGAAAAGAATAAGCTAAAAAAAATAGAAGAGATTAAGGACATCTTAGAAGAAGAAGCTTTGAAAATCATAGAAGAGGATAAACTCTGTAACCGCCGTATCGGAAAAAATGGAGCTTCCCTCATTAACGATGGAGAAACAATCCTTACTCATTGTAATGCAGGAGCCCTGGCCACAGCTGACTATGGAACTGCCCTGGGAATCATCTATACAGCCAAAGAAGAAGGGAAAAGAATCAAAGTATATACAGACGAGACACGTCCCCTTCTCCAGGGAGCAAGATTAACTGCCTGGGAACTACTACAGGAAGGGATTGAGACTGTGCTTATCTGTGACAATATGGCCGGAGAGGTAATGCGTCAGGGGAGAATTGATAAAGTAATAGTAGGAGCAGATAGAGTAGCAGCCAATGGAGATGTAGCTAATAAAATAGGCACTTATTCCTTAGCTGTGCTAGCAAAGGAAAATATGATTCCTTTTTACGTGGCCTGCCCTTTCTCTAGTATTGACCTATCTTTGCTCGATGGCAAGGCTATCCCCATTGAACAAAGAGATGTATCTGAAGTAAAAGAAATCCTGGGGAAAAGAACCGCTCCTAGAGGAGTTGATGCCTACAACCCTGCTTTTGATATAACTCAAGCTAAGTACATTACCGGAATAATTACCGAAAGGGGGATATGCGAACCTCCCTATCAGGAGAGCCTCAGAAAATAGCTCAGGACGGATTCCGTTGCTAGTTGCTTGTCGCTAGTTGCTCGTGCTCCCTCTTTCCGAGGGGAAAAGAAAAAAGTGCGTAAATCGTATTCCGCTTGGTGGATTTTAGGGTTTGCTTTTTCTTACGAGATACTAGCAACGAGCAACTAGCAACGGATCTCAAGGAAGGAATAATTATGAAAAAAGAAATTAGCCAGGAAGAAGTAAGATATATCGCTCATCTAGCACGCCTAGAGCTAAACAAAGAAGAAGAGGAAAGATTCACCGGACAATTAAGGGAAATTCTGACTTATGTAGACAAACTAAAAGAAATAGACACAGAAAAGGTCCCTCCCACTTCTCATCTTTTTCCTCTAAAAAATGTTTTCCGAGAAGATAAGCAAAAAAATTCCCTTCCTCTTGAAAAAGCATTACTCAATGCTCCACAAAATAAAAGAAATCAATTTGTAGTGCCCAGGATAGTTAGCTCATAGTTCATAGTAAATTCAAAATATAATTTAAACTAACTACTTTCTTTCTAAATAAAAGCTCTTTGGCCAGAAGATTTCCCTTAATAAAAAAATAGGGAAACTAATAATACAATTATATAATAAGGTAGGGAAAACAATAAAGACAATCTTTTCCAGAAAAGAAGGGGAAATATTAAAAACTAACAGCCAGAAGGAGAGAATAATTCCGTTTAGAACAGTAGCGGCCCCAATCAATAAAATAAAAAAAATTACATTATCCTGATATACTCTCTCCCTGATTTCGGCCACCAGAAAACCAACCAAAGCCAGAGAAAAAGCATTTAGACCCAATAAAGGGAAAAAGAGAATATCTACTAATAATCCAATAACAAAACCAGCTATCAATCCCTGTTTCCAGTTATTATGCCAGGCCCAAAAAATAAGCAGAATTAAAGGGAGATCTGGTCTGCCCCACCTCAATTGAATTCTGCCTATAAGAACACCCTGCAGAATAAGGACGAAGATGACCAAAAAAATAAAGATAACTGTCTTTTTCATTTTTCGATAATAAACAGCTCCTCTAATTTCCCAAAATCTACTGAGGGAACTACTTCTACTTCCTGAAATAGCCGACGAGGATTCTTCCTGACATAGGAAACCTTCCCTACCAGAATTCCCTCCGGAAAAATTCCTCCCAGACCTGATGTTATTACTCTATCTCCAACCTCAATCGATACCTTATTCAAAAGATACTCCAATTCACATACTCCCTTTTCTCCTTTGCCCTGTAAGATAGCTACGTCTCTGCTTTCCTGATCACGAACTCCTACTTTGCTCCTTTCATCGAGGATTAACAAAACCTTAGCCTGATGAGGATAAACCTCAACTATCCTCCCTACCAAACCCTGAGAATTAACCACTACCAAATCTTTTTCTATCCCCTCCTTTTCGCCTCTATTAATAAAGACCGTCCTAAAATAACTATAGGAAGGATAAGCTATCACCTGGGCAGGAAGAAGATCGTAAGAGTGTTTCTCTTTAAACTCAAGCATCTCCTCCAGCTTCTGGTAAGAGGATACAATTTCCTGATAGTAGTTTTCTTCCTTGAAACGCATCTGAGCTATTTCATTCTTAAGCGCCCTATTCTCTTCCCTCAGCTTTTCTGAGCGTCCCATATCAGCTATAAACTCAGTGAATCCTGTTCTAAGATTAGAACTGGTCATTTGTAGAGTACCAATTATTACATAGGCTTTTTCTCTAATAGTAAGTAAGACATCAGCCCTACGACTAGAAATTAGTATCAAGACAAAAGACAAAAGAAGGATACTAAGTAAGAATATAGACTTAGAATGGATTCTCATTGAAAATCTGGTGTGATCTCTACCATGGATAATAGGTTTGAATTTTCCAGCAACACCCCTGTGCCTTTCACCACAGAAAGAAGGGAATCCTCAGTTTTACTAACTGAAAGATGCGTTCTTTCAGAAATATATCTGTCAAATCCTTTAAGGCAAGCCCCTCCCCCCGCAAGAAATACTCCTCTCCTCATTATATCTCCAGCCAGCTCAGGCGGACTCTCCTCCAGAGTAGCTTCAATCATATTACAAATCATATCTATCACAGGAGAAAGAACTGCACTTAACTCCTCCGAGTTCAGTTCTATCTCAACAGGAAAACCAGTAACAAGGTTTTTTCCCCTTGCCTTCATCGTCTCTTTAGCAGAAGGAGGACCGACACAACCTATACTTATTTTTATTCGTTCCGCCATCTGTTCTCCTATTAGTACATTGCGGTCCTCTCTTATATATTGGATTATAACCCGATCCATCTCGTCTCCTGCTATACGAATAGACTTGCTCACTACTACTCCATTAAGAGAAGTTATTGCTGCTTCACTAGTTCCTCCTCCTATATCCACTATCATATTCCCTGCTGGCTCGGATACAGGAAGACCCGAACCAATAGCAGCTGCTACTGGTTCAGCTACTAAATGAACTCGACGCGCTCCTAGTTGCGTACCTATATCCACAACAGCTTTCTTTTCTACTTTGGTAGCCTGGGAAGGAACGCCAATTACCAACCTGGGGCCAATTAGACGCCGGTAAGACTGAACCTGAGAGATAAAACACTCAACCATCTTCTGGGCAATGTCAAAATCAGCAATTACTCCGTCTTCCAAAGGACGAACCACAACGATATTCTGGGGAGCCTTCCCTAACATATCTTTAGCTTCTTTTCCTATCCCCAGGACTTTACCCTCCTTACGAGTTAATGCTAA
>JAUWRE010000157.1 GCA_030610725.1 Candidatus Aerophobota bacterium
TATAAGATTGGTTGGTTTTCTACTGGAAGAGACGAAGCGGCAGGTCAGCTCCTGAAAGTAATCTATGATAACATCAAGAAAAAAAAATTAAGAAATCTTGCCATTAGTTTTGTTTTCAGCAATAGAATAAAAGGAGAAAAAAAAGAAAGTGACTGCTTTTTTCGCCTGGTAGAAAATTTGAGGATTAATCTAGTGACCCTCTCCTCACGAGAGTTTAAACCTGAGATGAGAAAGAAGGGCCTTAAATTAGCTGAGAAAGGAAATCCTGCGCTAATAAACCGTTGGCGTAATCTCTATCACTCACAAGTAACAAAGGTCATTGATGAATTTCGCATTGACCTAATTGTTCTGGCCGGTTATATGCTTATTGTAGGAAGAGACTTATGCCATAATTATCCTATGATAAATCTTCATCCGGCTCTTCCTGGCGGTCCCAGAGGGACCTGGCAGGAGGTAATATGGGAGTTGATTAAACAAAAGGCTAAAGAAAGTGGGGTAATGATGCACCTGGTCACACCTCAACTTGACGCCGGACCTATTCTAACATACTGTAGTTTTTCCTTAAAGGGAGATAAGTTCGATTTTCTCTGGAAAAAGATGGAAGGGAAACTGAAAAGAAAAACTCTGGAAAAAATCAAAGAAGAAGAGGGAGAAGAGGAACCCCTTTTTAGAAAGATCAGGGAAGAAGGAGTAAAACGGGAACTTCCCTTAATTGTCTGTACTCTTAAGGCTATTTCAGAGGAAAAAATAAAATTGAAAGAAGGAAAAATTATATCAGAAGGACAAGAAATAGATGGATATTGTCTAAATGAAGAGATAGAGAAAGAAATCAAGAATGAAACAGATTAATCTGGATTGTGAAGGTCCCATAACCAAGAACGACAATGCCCTGGAAATCTCAGGCTATTTTCTACCTGAGGGAGAAAAATTCTTTTCTCTCCTAAGCAGGTATGATGATTTTCTGACTGATATTATCAAGAGAAAAGGATATAGGGCTGGAACAACCCTGGCTTTCATCCTTCCTTTCTTAAAAGCCTACGGAGCTACCAATAAGATAATAAAAGATTATTCCAGGAATCATCTTAGCCTTGTTCCGGGGGCTGAAAAAACACTTTCCTGCCTGAAAGAAAAGATGCCTACTTTTATTATCAGCACAAGCTATCAACCTTACATAGAGGCATTATGTGATGCGACAGGCTTCCCAGAAAAGAATACATACTCTACAGCTTTGGATCTAGACAAATATCAGATTCCTGAGGAGGAGATAAAACGATTAAAGAAAATTCTTCAGGAAATCATAGCTTTACCTTCTCTTAATCTCTCAGGAGTGAAGAGAAAGGAAGATTTATCCCTAAAGATGCAAAAAACGGTACAGCAATTAAATGAGATTTTTCAAAAAGAGATTCCCTCTATGGAAGGTGGCAGAATATTAAAGGAAGTCAGTCCTGTGGGAGGGAAAGAAAAAGCAGAAGCTGTACTTGCTTCGCTTCAGAGAACAGGGGGGAAACTGAGTGATGTGATGTATGTAGGAGACAGCATCACTGATGTGGAAGCTCTAAGTCTAGTCAAGGAAGGAGGCCTGGCTATTTCTTTCAACGGCAATGCCTACGCTTTGAGAGCAGCAGAGCTAGCCTGCATTTCCCCTCATACCTTTCCTCTGGAAATTCTAGCGGAAGTCTTCTGTCAAGAAGGTAAGAAAGGAGTTCTTAATCTGGTGAAAAAATGGCCTAACACTTTAGAAAGGAAAATAAAGGAAAAGATTCTTACTTTTAAACCCTCCCCTCAGTTAGAGATAACAAAAGAGAGCAATTTGACAGATTTAATCAAAAGAAGTGAGAAAATGCGAAAAAAATTAAGGGGAGAAATAGTAGGAAAACTAGGATAACTTTTTTCCTTCTTTTTCCCACTTTTTATAGAGAAGCTCCAGTTTTTTTGAAATCTCTCCATATCTTCTGGTTAATTCATTCACTTTATCTGGATGGCGGTATACTTCAACATCTGCCAGTTCCTTAGTTACTCTTTCTCTCTCTTCTTCCAATAGGGTAATTTCAGCCTCGAGCCCTGCAAAGTTATTCAGAGAAAGAGTATTTTTCCGGGATTTCTTTATACTCTTTTTTCGCTCCTCTGATTTTTCTCTTTTTTTTTGCTGAGCTGTTTTTGTGGATTTTATCTCTCCCTTTCTTTTCTCCAGGAAATAGGAATAGTTGCCCCAATATAATTTAGACTCGCTATCTCTGCCGAAATAAAGAATTCTTCCCACCATTTTATCAAGAAAATATCTGTCGTGAGAGACAACCAAAATAGTCCCATCATACTTACCAAGAGCTTCTTCCAAAATACCTCTTGATTTTAAATCCAGATGATTGGTAGGCTCATCCAGAATGAGAAAATTTACCTTGGCCAGCATCAGCTTGGCTAAAAGCACTCTTGCCTGTTCACCGCCGCTCAAATCCTTTACAGGAACAAGCACATCTTTCCCGCTAAAGAGAAATCCACCCAGAAACGAACGTAACTCTTCATCTTTTACTTCAGGATATATGGACCACATCTCTTCCATAATAGAATTTTCAGGATTAAGCTCGGCTAAGTGTTGGTCATAATACCCAAACTTGATGTTCCTGCCTATCTTTACTTCACCCTCATCAGCCTTTTCCTTTCCTATGATTATTTTTAGAAGAGTGGTTTTCCCTGTACCGTTAGGTCCAATAATGCCCAATCGGTCACCTCTCTGAAGTTGAAAGCTTAAATTTTTAAAAAGGAAAAGTCTCTGCAAGGACTTGCCAAGGGACTTTACCTGAAGCACTTCATTGCCGCCTCTTAACTGAGAAAAAAATCTAATTTTTATCTCTTCTTCTCTCTGCGGTCTGGAAATTATCTTCACCTTTTCCAACATTTTTCTCCGACTCTGAGCCTGTTTTGTATTTTGTCCAACAATATTTTTTCTGATGAACTCTTCTTGCCGTCTTATTTCTCTTTGTTGCAGCTCATGTCTTCTTCCCTGTCTGATGATTTCCTCTTCTTTTTCTTTCAAATAATGGGTATAATTTCCCCGATAATATTTTAATTTTCCTCTCTCCAGTTCCCATATCTTCCCTACTACTCTATCCAAAAAATACCTATCGTGCGAAACGAGTAATAGTGCCCCCTGGTAATTGACAAAGTAATTTTCCAACCACTCAGTAGCCTCTACATCAAGATGATTAGTTGGCTCATCTAATAACAGAAGGTCTGGTTTTCTCAAGAGCAGTTTCGCATAAGCAAGACGGCTTTTTTCTCCTCCGCTGAGATGTTCTACCTGTTTTTCGAAATCACTTTTTTGAAAACCAAATCCGCTGAGAACAGCTTTGAGTCGAACTTCACAATTATACCCATCTTTCTTTTCTATTTCTTCCTCAACTTTTCCATACTCCTCCATAACCTGACTCAGATTATCTTTCTCCCTATTCATCATTTCAGCCAGGCTGTGCATTTTTTCCCGCAGAAGGGAAATTTCATAAAACACTTCCATTCCTTCCTGATAAACAGTCCTTTTCAAAATAAGATTCGCTTCCTGGGCTAGATAACCAATTTTCAAATTTCTCCTTTTCTCAACTCCCCCTTCTTCGGGCCGAATCTCTCCTGAAATAATTTGTAAAAGAGTTGTCTTTCCCACTCCATTAGCACCAATAAGCCCAATTTTTTCCCCTTCATTGAGCTG
>JAUWRE010000038.1 GCA_030610725.1 Candidatus Aerophobota bacterium
TGGTTAATTTCCCCCCTCACCCCATCCCTCTCTTAGAGTTCATAGTTATGAATTCATAGTTCATCGCTGAAACAACGATAAGATGGTAAGTAGTGAGTGCTTAATTATAGTTTTTTGCCATACGCTACCCGCTAAACGCTGTACGCCAGTATGTGTGTCATATAAAGACATGGCACTGGGACCTCTAAGAAATCTTATCTAATTGTTCCAGTACGTATTTTTTGATTTCTTGGGGGGAAGGGAGGTCTGTTACTATTCTTCCTTCCTTTATCACTTGTTTTGTTAAGGGAGTAAAGTTTTCCCCACATGAACACTTTAGTATTCTTTCCCTGAAGGGAAGGATGGAACGAGTCAAACAAGAAGAACATTGCCAAATTTGTTTTTTCCCTGAGCGTTTACCTTTTTTAGCTAGAGGATTGCTATCTATCTCAACTATATCTAAAGAAAAGTCTATTACCGGAGCATTGCTTATGTATGTTCCTACTCCGAAGGCATCGGCTACAGAATTAAGAAGAGCTATTCTCTCTTCGGTTATTCCACCGGAAACAAATATTTTCACTTTTTTGAATCCTCGTAGGTCGAGTTCCCATCGAACTTCTTTTAAAAGTTCCATAATATCGCCTCTTCTGGAAGCGGGAGTGTCTATTCTAACGGCGAGAAGGTTCTTGCCTAAAGCTTCTGCCACTCTGAGAGCTTCAAATTTTTCATCTCCTAATGTATCTATTAGAGCCACTCTGCCCACTTCAGGTTCAATAATCTCATCAAAGAATTGGGTAGCTTTCACTGTATCCCCCACCAACAAAATAAGAGCGTGCGGAATAGTCCCCACTGGTTTCTCTCCTAATTCTTTCGCACTACTTCTTACAGCTACTCCATCACATCCTCCTATAAAGGAAGCCCTATCTATCATAGAAGTTATCCCGGGATGCATTCTCCTGGCTCCAAAGTGATAGACAGCTTTTCCCTGGGAGGATTTTTTGCAGCGGGCCGCGCGAGTGGTTATGCCGGAGGCCTGACAAACTAAACCTAAAAGAGCAGTTTCGTATCTGCCGAATTCACTGTAATTACCTTCTATAGTTAAAACTGGCTCAAAAGGATAGAATAGGCTACCCTCAGGCATACTCCACACATCAACCTTCAATCCTTCCAGTAAATAGAGTGCTTCATCTAAACCAGCCAGGATTGCCCATTGGTAAGGAGAAGGGAGAGCTCTAGCTCTTACTTCAACAACAACTCTTTTGTCTAATTTTTTCTTTTTTAGAATCCTGACCGTACGCTCAAAATAGACATCGGTGATTTTTCCCTCTTTAATATCATCAGAGTTAGAAATATGAAACATGTCTCACCCCCGAGAAGTCCTGTGGCTACCAATTATGACAGGCGACATAATGCTCTCCACCTATATCCTTAAGTATGGGCTCTTCCTCTTCGCATTCTTGGGTTGCGTATGGACATCTCGGGTGGAATCGGCAGCCAATAGGAGGATCCGTCGGACTGGGCACATCTCCCTTTAATATTACTCGCTCTCTTTTCACCTCAGGATCTGGGATAGGGATGGCAGAAAGAAGAGCTTGAGTATAAGGATGTTTTGCAGAAGAATAGATTTCCTTCCAATTGGCTAACTCCACTATTTTTCCTACATACATTACAGCTACTCTATCACTAATATATTTTACCACACCCAGATCATGAGCTATAAAAAGGTAGGTCAAATCAAACCTGGCCTGCAATTCCCTCAGTAAATTAATTACCTGAGCCTGTATAGAGACATCTAAGGCGGATACTGGCTCATCGCAGACCACGAATTTAGGATTAATGGCCAAAGCACGGGCAATACCTATTCTTTGTCTCTGACCTCCGCTGAATTCATGAGGATATCTTCTTAAATGCTGTCCTTTTAACCCCACAATTCTCAGCAGTTGACGAACTCTCTCCTCCCTTTGCTTACCCCTGGTAAGATTATGAATAAGTATAGGCTCGCTGATAATATCTCCTATGGTCATTCGAGGATTAAGGGAAGCATAAGGGTCCTGAAAGATAATTTGCATATCCCGGCGCAACCTACGTAGTTCTTTCTTATCCAACTTAGTTATATCTTTATTTTCAAAAACTACCTTCCCCTTTGTCGGCTCTACTAGTCTCAAGATAGCTCTTCCTGCAGTTGTCTTACCACATCCGCTCTCACCAACTAAACCTAGAGTTTTACCCCTTTTAATAGAAAGGTCTATTCCATCGACAGCTCTCACGTAACCGATAACTTTAGAAAAGAGACCACCCTTTATCGGAAAATGAACCTTTAGACCCTCTGTTCTTATCAGATAATCATCTTTGCTCATATTTCATGGTGCCTCCAACATCTAACCTGGTGACCGTCTATTGCATCCACAAGCGCAGGTTCTTCAGTTTTGCATTTTTTCTTTACAAAGGAACAGCGAGGATGAAATCTACATCCGGCTGGGAAACTTAAAGCATCAGGAACCATGCCCTTTATCACCTCGAGCTTAACTTCTCTATCCATATCCAATCGGGGCAGAGACTTCAATAAACCACGTGTATAGGGATGTCTGGGGTTGTGGAAAATATCACGCACATCAGCAGATTCTACCGCCTTACCTGCATAGACTACCATTACTCTATCCGCCATTTCCGCAATTACTCCTAAATCATGGGTTATAATGAGCACTGATGTTCTGAACTCCTTTTGCAACTTACTGATCAGGTCCAGAATTTGAGCCTGGATGGTAACGTCAAGAGCAGTGGTTGGCTCATCGGCTATCAGTAGTTCAGGGTTACATGATAGAGCCATAGCTATCATTACTCTCTGTCTCATCCCCCCACTCATTTGATGAGGATACTCTTTGAATCTGCGGGAAGACTCCGGAATTTCTACCAATTTTAGCATTGCCAGGGTTTTCTCTTTGGCTTCCTCTTTGTTGAGCCCTTGATGCAATCTTATAGCTTCCGAAATTTGCTTACCTATAGTATAGACTGGATTAAGGGAAGTCATAGGCTCCTGGAATATCATAGAGATTTTCCTTCCTCTTATCTTGCGCATAGCTGATTCGCTTATTTTTAAAATATTTCTGGCTTTAAGGAATATTTTACCATCCATTATTTTTGCTGGAGGCATTGGAAGCAGACGCATTACCGATAAAGCAGAAACACTTTTACCACAGCCACTCTCACCCACCATACCCAGTGTTTCTCCTTTATTGATTTCAAAATCAATGCCATCCACTGCTTTTACTACACCATCTTTTGTATAAAAATAAGTCTTTAAATCCTTTACTGAAAGTAAGGTTTCTTCCACTTTATTTCCTCTTCAGTCTTTTCTTATCCATTTTCTTTAGCTGTGAATTAATATTTATAGATAACCAAAATTCTGGGCACTTCTGATAAACATATAAACTGATAGGAAGAAAAACAGACCGCTTGTAAGGAATTTAACAGTACTGAGACGAGCCAAAAAGATAGCACGAATCCGCTGCCAACCCATACCCAGGCCAACCAATATAAAGATACCTACTAAGGGTAAGACGAACATTATGTTGTATAAAACAAGATATGTAAAAGAAATATTCCTGTATTCAGAGATTCCCATCATATAGATTAGTGTAGGTAGATAAATCTGCCCTGTACACAAAAATTCAATTAATGCAACCAGAAAACCAGTTAAAAAGCAAATCAAGAAAAGGTATTTTCTTCTCAGTTGCCTTGCTATAATAAGATGAAGGATAGATTTAACTCTTTTGGGTAATTGTAACCTTATTTCCTTGATTTTTCCCTTTCTTGCTTTCAAGTAGTCGAAAAAGCTGTAGATCCCTAGCACTAAGGCCAGTGAACCGGCTATGGGATAAATTAATTTAGAAGCTATTTCTATTCCCTCAGATGCATAGAGGAATCTAAGAAAACCAAGTCCAATCAAAAGATAGGTAATAAATATGGCGCTACAAAATAGGATGCCCGCTATCCATACCTCTTTTCCTTCCTTACCGATAAATACCAAATAGGAAATAAAGAATAGTAATACAGCAATTGCACAAGGATTTACTCCATCAACCAAGCCGGCAAAAACTATAGTAGGTATTTTAAACGACCTGAATCGTCCAGATATAGCGGCAATTGCATCTTTTTCTGTTACTTGAGTGAAGTCTCTGTCTGTACCTCCCTTACCGGTAGGAAGGTCTCTTATCTCCTTTTCTAATCCTTTTTTGATTTCCTTCTCGCCAATAAAGGCTTCTCCAAAAAACAGGGAGGGAACCGTTCCTCTTTTCTTTTCCGGAACCTGGTAAGATATGTTAAAGGTTTCTCTTAATTCTTGATTTTCTTTTAAAGTTATATTCTTTTTTATTAACTCAATATAAGGATAATTCTTGGTCAATCTTTCCAATAGGGGATTTATCCTCAGACAAGCTTCGCATCCAGGAGAGTAAAAATAGACAACTGTCTTCTCTCCTATAACTTCAATTTTTACACTCTTTTGTGCAGCAGGTTCCTGAGGTTGACCGGTATCTTTTGATTGGTCATTCTCATCTTCACAATTATAGCATATCCTGGCTATAGCTGAGTGCGATAAAAGCAAGATTAATAGTATAAAGATGAGGATAATGGACCAGGTGCACCTTTTCTTACCCCCTATACACCTACTTATCAATTTCATAACTGTTTGTCTAAAATCAAAGCTTCATATGGGGATCCAGGGCGTCGCGTAAGCCATCACCAAGGAAATTAAAGGCAAACATGGTAATAGACAAGGCCAGAGCAGGAAATAGTACCAGATGTGGATAGGAACGCATTCCCTGGTATCCCTCAGAGATCATCATTCCCCAGCTGGGAGTGGGAGGATTGACTCCCAATCCAATAAAACTCAGAAATGCCTCATATAGAATGTAAGTAGGAATAGTTAAAGTCTGGCTAATAATACAGGGACCAATTATATTAGGAAGAATGTGACGGGATATAATTCGCAAGTTGCTTGCCCCCATTGCCCGAGCAGTTTCGATGAATTCTTTTTCCTTGAGGGAGAGAGTCATCCCTCTTGCTAAACGAGCCATTCCCAGCCAGGAAGTTATTCCAATGCCAATAAAAATGAAGAACATTCCTCCTAGAGCGTTATCAATACTACTTAACATCCCTCCAAGCGTGCCCGGCTGGATGGAAGCAAAGCTGGACTTGAAATATACCATAAGTAAAATAATGAAGAGCAAGGTAGGAACGCCGTAACCAATATCGACCAGGCGCATCATATAATTGTCCACTTTACCGCCAGCATAGCCAGCAATAAGACCATAGATAGTTCCGATAACAAAACTCACTGTTGCTCCCATCAAGCCGACAGATAGGGATACTCGGGTTCCATAGATGATACGGCTAAGAAGGTCTCTTCCCATAAAATCAGCTCCCAGCCAGTATTCTTTTCCTGGTTTGGCATAATTATTCCAGAAATTACCTTCATCATAGGCATAAGGAGCAACAAGAGGAGCAAAGATGGCTGTTATGCAGAGAATAATTACTATAACTGCACCGATTGTTGCCATCCTATTTCTCATCAACCGATGCAAGGCATCTTTCCAGAGGTTTGTTTCTTTTACTTTTACCTTACTAGCTTCCTCTTCTTCCTTTACCCTTATCTTCATTCCTGTACCTTTATCCCTTTTTATTCATACCTGATACGGGGATCTAAAAAACCATAGGTTATGTCCACCACCAGATTAGCAGTAACAATAAGTGCTCCGAAAAAGAGAGTGATACCCATAATTACCGGATAGTCTCGGTTGGTTACACTGGTGACGAAATACTTTCCTATACCCGGGATAGCAAAAATTTGCTCTACAATCATTGAGCCGGTAATGATAATAGCAAATATAGGGCCTAAAACAGTGGTTACGGGTATAAGTGCATTCTTTAAGGCATGATGCAGCATTACTACACGTTCCGAGAGACCTTTAGCTCTTGCCGTTCGAATGTAGTCCTCCCGAATCACCTGCAGCATACTGGCGCGAGTCAGTCTGGCTATGATAGCCGAATAGGCTGTCCCTAAGGTTATGGCTGGCAAAATCATATGGCTTATTCCTCCCCATCTGGCTATGGGCAACCAACCCAACTTCAAGCCAAATATCCATATCAAAAAGGGACCAAGAGCCATATTGGGGAGAGAAACTCCCAGTATAGCCAGCCACATACAGGTATAGTCAATAGGTGTATTTTGCTTCAGAGCACCTAATATCCCCAAAGGAATGCCTAATGCGACGGCAATAAAAAAGGCAAATAATCCTAATTGAGCTGATATAGGAGCCTGCTGTCGGATGATATCATTTACTGTTCTACTTCGGGAAGTAAAAGAGGGGCCAAGGTCAAAATGGAGAATTCCTCCTAAATAATTCAAATACTGCTTCCAGAAGGGCTCATCCAGGTGATAATATGCCTCCAGGTTAGCTATGATTTCGCTGGGTAGCTTTTTTTCCCGGTCAAATGGACCTCCCGGAATCATATGCATAAGAGTAAAAGTAACTAAGGAAAGTATCAGTAGAATAATTACTGCCCAAAAAATGCGTCTGATAATATAAGGAAACATTCTCTTCCTCTTATTAAAACAAAAAGACGCATATAGCCCCTACTGTGCAGCAGCAGAGGCTATATGTTTGAAAACAAATCTTTACAGTTGCTAATTTAGCCAGGTAAAATCTTCCAATCCTTAATATGCTCACCCCCCATGGGAGCATATGTCCTTTCGACATAAGGCTTGGTCAAAACAACCCGGGTATACCAGTAGATAGGAGCGATGCCAGCATCTGTATCACAGAGAATTCTCTCCGCTTTCTTATACATTTCTATCCTTTTAGCAGGATCAAATTCGCGGGCAGCTTCCTCTACCAGCTTATCATATTCTGGATTGGAGAAATTGGCGTAGTTCGACTCGGATTTAGAGTTAAATACGTCATTCAGCCAGTTATTGGCATCCGGGTAATCTGCGCACCAACCCAGTCGGTAAATCTGGGGAGCATCCTCAACGCAAGTCTTCAAATAGACCCCCCACTCCTGGTTAGCCAGGTTTATCTTTACATTCAGTACTTGCTGCCACATAGCTTGAATAACCTGGGCAATTTTCCGATGGCTTTCACTGGTATTAAACATTAAAGTAACAACAGGAAAGCCTTCTCCTCCAGGATAACCAGCTTCGGCAAGAAACGCCCGCGCTTTTTCTGGATTAAAAGGATGTCCAATTTCTTCAGCCGGGTCAACCCAGCCGAAGATTCCCGGGCAGGAAAAAGTGGTGGCCGGTTTCTGTTCTCCCTTAAGAACGGTGGCAATTAGGGTTTCCCGGTCAATAGCTGAGGCAAAAGCCTTTCGCACCAGTGGATTGTCAAAAGGGAATTTTTCATTGTTAAAGCCGTAGTAGTAGGTACAGAGCCTGGGAGCTATATAAAGCTCTTTACTCAATACAGGGTCTGCTTTTATTCTATCCATATCCTCAAGAGGTACAGTTTCCTGCACATCCAGCTCTCCACCTTCGTACAGGGACTGAGCAGTAGAGGCCTCTGTCACCATCATACAGTAGATTTCATCAATCTGAACCTTATCTGCCTCATAGGAATCGGGATTTTTCACCATAACTAAATAGTCGTCATGAACCCACTCTTTTAGTATGTAATGACCATTGGTGACAATATTTTCCGGCTCTGTCCATTTGTCACCCCACTTTTCGATACATTCCTGGGGTTGAGGTCTGGCTATCCACATACCGGCTATGGCTGGAAAATATCCGGCAGGATGATTCAATTCAAAACGCACTATGTAGTCTCCTACTGCCTTGACGCCTACTACACTAGCATCTTCCACCTCTCCTGTATTGTAGTCCTGTGCTCCCTTAATGACATAAAGCACATAAGCGTAATCTGAGGCGGTAGCCGGATTAAGGGTCCTCTTTACTCCGTATTCCACATCATAAGCTGTAACAGGCTTTCCATCAGTCCATTTAACATCATCTCGCATAATAAATGTCCAGACCAGTCCATCATCAGAAGCAAACCAATTCTTGGCCAATTCAGGGATGACCTCCATTGTTTCATCGTCGTAATCGGTTAGACCAAGAAAAAGCTGCTCATCTACAAATACAGAGGTAGTATCAGTAGCCAGAGCAGGATCAAGGGTGGGTGGTTCGGTGCTTAAATTCCAGCGGAGCACTGTCTTTGCTCCAACAGGTAACGCCAGTATGCTTACACACATTAGAGTAATTATACCCAGCACTATGGTGCCTTTTTTCATCACTAACCTCCTTTTGAAAAGTTTTAATTCCTTCATTCCTTAA
>JAUWRE010000043.1 GCA_030610725.1 Candidatus Aerophobota bacterium
GAGAGTTATTCTGGTAGTGGTAGATGGGCTGGGAGACCGAGTAGTAAAGGATGGAAAGCCCGCGCTGGGGTTGGCAGATAAGCCTATCCTTGACGCATTAGCCCGTGCGGGGTCTACCGGTCTGATGAGGACTTTGGGACGGGGTGTTATCCCGGGCAGTGATACAGCACATCTGGCTAGTTTGGGATATGACCCACAGCTTTATTATCGAGGAAGGGGCCCCTTCGAAGCGTTAGGGGTAGGGGTGAAGCTGAAGCAGGGCGATGTTGCCTTCCGATGTAATTTTGCTACTGTGGATAGCGATTTTCGAGTAATAGATAGGAGAGCTGGTCGTCTGAAGGATGAAGGAGCCGAACTGGCTAAATCCCTTCAGGGGATGAGTGTAGAAGGAGTAGAGGCGATATTTCTCTCTTCCACTGAGCACAGGGGGACTCTGATTCTGAGAGGAGATGGGCTTTCTCCTGCTGTTTCCGATACTGATTCCCATTCAATAGAACCTGCCACAGTTTTAGAATCTAAACCGACAGAGGATACCAGGGAGGCTAAAAAGACAGCCCGAATATTAAATGAAGTAGTGAAGAGAAGCAAGGCTATTCTTTCTTCCCATCCCTTGAACAAGCAGCGGGAGAGAGAGGGTAAGTTGGTCGCTAATATAATTCTTACCCGGGGTGCAGGAGTTTATGAAAAGGTAGAATCTCTGAAGGATAGATACGGATTTAGCTCTTGTTGTATTGCTGGGTCGGCTTTGTATAAAGGAGTGGCAAGATATGTAGGCATGGAGATTCTTGAGGTTAAAGGAGCTACAGGCAGACTGGATACAGATATAGAAGCTAAAGCCAAAGCAGCCATCCAGGCTCTGGAAAAATTCGATTTAGTCTTCGTTCATGTAAAGGGAACGGATAATGCTAGCCATGATGGAAACCTGGAAGAAAAACTTTTTATGATAAAAAAAGTAAATAGATTGGCAGAGATTCTAAAAGAGGAGGATGTCTATCTTGTTATTACCGCTGACCATAGCACTCCTATTTCTATTAAGAGGCACAGTAGCGATCCTGTACCGGTGCTCATTCATGGAGGGAGCGTAAGGAAAGATAATGTTCAATTTTTTGATGAGATTTCTGTATCTTCCGGGTGCCTGGGACATCTTACGGGCATTGAACTAAATAGAACAATAGTAGACCTTATGGGTTATGGTCATATGGTTGGGTCTTGAGGGATGTGAATCGTATTTCGTGAATCGTGAATGGTTAATTAAACCGTAAATATTTACTAGAATACGTATACTACTGTCATTGCGAGGAGCGACAGCGACGTGGCAATCTCTGATGGAGATTGAGATTGCGGAGTTTATCCAGAGCACCAAACCGAGATTGCTTCACTCCGTTCGCAATGACGTGGTTCGCTGAATATTTACCCAATTTTTGAGGCACTCTTGAGGGGGTGAGAAAATGGTAGAAGTTAAGGTAGTGAAAGTGGCTATAGATGTGAATACAAAGATGCCAGTTATTGTTTTAAAGGAAAAAAGAGGAGAAAAAACCCTTCCCATATGGGTTGGTTTATTTGAGGCTCAGGCTATTGCCCTGGCACTGGAGAATATAAAGCCACCTCGACCTCTGACACATGATTTAGCAAAGATGTTAATTGAGAAGCTGCATGGTGAAGTAGATAGAGTAGTTATTAGCGGCCTTGTAAATAATACATTTTATGCTCGTATTATCATGCGAAGAAACGGAGAGAATTTAGAGGTTGATTCCCGCCCCAGCGATGCTATCGCTTTAGCTCTTAGACTCAAGGTTCCTATATTTATAGATGAAGCAGTGCTGAATAAAGTAGCTGTGGGCAGTAAATCTGTTGAGACGAAGCCTATTGGCGATGAAGAGGTTGAAGATTTTAAGAAAAGACTGAGAGATTTAAAGCCGGAGGATTTTGAGACTTCTTAGCCATCCTGTTCTATCTGGATAGTATAGGAATTTCCTTTTTGGACGCTGATAAACACGGATTATTGAAGATTTAAGTATTAAAAACTAACTGAAGAGTCACTAAAATTTTTAGAAATTGGATTTTCACTAAACCTTAGTTTTGAGCCAGAAGTCACAAGAATTTCTTTTTGAACGCAGATGAACACAGATTAAAAAAGTAATCAGAAAACAAGTTCAAGGTTCAAAGTCAAATCTTCTTTATTCATCTTGTTTATCTGCGTGGGTCTGCGTCCTCATTAAATTGAAGGGAGAATGGAATTGAGCCGAATGATGAAAGCAGGAATACTACATAAAGCTGGCAACATCCATTGCGAATCAATCCCTGTTCCTGAAATAAATTCCGGGGGGGCACTGGTTGCCATCAAAGCAGTGGGAATATGTGGCTCAGACATACTTCGTTTTTTAAGAGGGGTTTCGCCGTATGACTTCAGGGTCTTAGGGCATGAATGTGCCGGTGAGGTGATTGAGGTAGGAAAGAATGTTACTTCCGTGAAAGTGAAAGATAGAGTGGCTATTATGCCGGTTATGTCTTGTGGAAAATGTGACTTTTGTCGTTCAGGAGAGTATTCGCTTTGTGATAATTTTATCAGAATGGGTACCCGAATAGACGGTTGTTTTGCCGAATATATAAAAGTCTCCCCTGAAAATCTCCTTAAATTACCTGACAATGTTGATTATGAGTCAGCCTCTATCCTAGAGCCTTCAGCCATAGCTTTACATAGTATTAAGCGAGCAGGGATTTTGCCTGGAGACGTAGTGGCCGTGCTTGGTTGTGGACCTATTGGATTACTAATTGCTCAGTGGGTGAAGATTCTGGGAGCAAGAAGGGTTTTTGCTATAGACATTGCTGAGGAAAAACTTGAGATTGCCAGAAAACTGGGAATGACTGATTGTATTAATGCTAAAAATGAGGATTCGGTAGAGTTAGTGATGAGAGAAACTAAAAGCCGAGGGGTTGATTTAGTGTTCGATAGCGCCGGCTCAAAAATAACTTTCGAGCAGTCCATGAGAATGGCCCGAAAACTTGGGAAGGTAGTGATTGTAGGTTTGGTGGAGGAAGATGTCACTCTCCCCCGGGAAACAGTATTGGCTATTCTTCGTCATGAGTTAACCATTTATGGGGTCTATGATACAGATACAAAACCTATTCCTCTTAATAGCTGGCAGACCTCTCTTTATTTTATTGAGGCTCACCGCCTGGATGTGAAGTCTCTGATTACTCACCGTTTTAAGATTGAAGATATAGCCACAGTATTTAAGAAAATAGCTAGAGAAAGAGAAAAATTCAATAAGGTAATTTTTGTCTTTTGAGCATCAGGCCCAAGGTTTTGATATCACGCTAGCTCCTTCTTTCCTGATAAGAAAAACCATATTTCTTTACCTCTTTTAAGAAATTAAAAACTCTATCTTTGGAAATTAAAACCAC
Organism: Candidatus Aerophobota bacterium; assembly: GCA_030610725.1. Taxonomy (GTDB): domain Bacteria; phylum Aerophobota; class Aerophobia; order Aerophobales; family AE-B3A; genus AE-B3A. The sequence continues at coordinate 3,406 of JAUWRE010000043.1, forward strand.
TATATCTATATCTTGTGTAGCGCGAGGCTCACCCCATAAAGCAACTGCTATTCCCCCGATTAACATATAGGAGATCTTTTGTTTTTCTAAAAGCAACTTAAGTTTTTTCAAAGCAACAAGCAAGTTTTCTGAAAAAGAATAAGGGTTCATTTTCTAAATTGTCGAATCATAGTTGCATAGGCACTAAGTTTTTTTTGGCGTTTCTCTTCCAGGATTTTTTTTGTTTTTATTAAAGTATCCTTCTGACTTATATTCTTCTTGTCTTTTAGACCATCTAGAAAGACCTGACAATAAAAATTGCTAAGCACAAGGAAGTTTTCAAAACTTTGCTCCGGGCTTTGATGGCGAAGAAGTTTTATTTTTTCTTCCATTTCCTTTTGTTTAGCCCATTTTAGATTATCCTTTAATTTTTTAACCATAAGTTTCTTTTTTGATTGGGTAAGATTCTCTAATGTATTCTTTTTCATCGAAAACCTTCTTTTATTTCATCATCTCAACGGTCTTATTCAGGATCGCTCTGTGTCCAGCTTTACTATAACAGATCCGGGAATCTTGTCAAAAACTAACAAATTTGGGGGTCGAAAAAACTTGATGATAATCTTATCTGTAAATACTCAGTAGTGCAGCCTACTATAGATGGGCGACCTAACAGGGTGAAAGTCTCTGTAGATGTAATTGCCTATTTGACATCTTAGCTATGCCTGACTCTTCTCAAAGGTGACTTTAAGAAGGGAAAGCTCAGAAGTAAACGGAGGATTTAGTTCTTCTGATAATCCTGAGGGCCGTAGCGAAAGCGAACCTTAGGTTTAGCCTCGTCAATTTAAAATTGGAAGTGCCAAGTCCGTCACTGAGGGACGATGGTCAGGGGCTCTTGAGGAAGAAATAGGCATAGGCACTCAAGAGTGCTTCCCGGGGTATGAGGGGCGGCAATCAGGAAAAGGTCGGCTCAGTGAAAAGTGGGGAAGGTCTGATAGGTGTAAGGCTTTCTGTATAATCAAATAGGGAAATCAGAGGGTATCTATCAGACTGGCAGATGAGGTCATAGTAGCAGGGAGGGAGAAGACAACATAACTTCTCCTGAGCAAAGGACCTCTGGGCACGGGGACTTCTCAAGCAGAGAAGTGGGGTAAATTGCCGTAAAGGCTATAATTGCCCGATGGATGAATAATCCAGCACGATGGACTGTCTTGGAAGTCAAAGGCCTCTGACAAACCGAAGAGGGAAGGTCAGGGGAAAGCAGAAAAGCACCTGTGCTTTAAGCCGTATAGGGGAAAACCCTATGTACGGAATTTTAGAGGGGGCAATGGAAAGGGAGCATGGTCGAGATATTGAGGCACTGTCAGACGAAAGGGACAGAAACAGATAGGATTGACCTAAACTATTTCGCGTCATTGCCCTACTCGGTTCCATTAGGAGTTATCTTAAATTACCTGATCCCTATTATGTCAGGCTTTCCAGCTCCTTCCCAGTGAATAGACAATTTAGCGAGCATCCGATTTTTTCAAGATTCTCCCTTCCTCCTTGCTGGCGATCAATAACACAGATAACATCTTCTACGATTAAACCTAACTCCCGCATCTGCCTTATGGAGGAACAAACCTGGCCAGCCGTAGTAATAACATCTTCTATCACTACTACTTTTTCACCTTTTTTAAAGTCACCCTCAACTAAATTACAGGTTCCATAGTCCTTGGCTACTTTGCGTACATATAGGCAAGGTTTGCCAGTCTTGAGAGAAAGTCCGGTTGCTAAAGGGATTCCTCCCAGCTCCATGGCAGCGAATTTATGGAAGGAAGCAGGCAGAAGCTTCTGCATTTTTTCCAGAATAGCCTCCAGGAGCTCAGGCCTGCTTTCAAAACGATATTTATCCCAGTAAAATGAACTCGTCTTTCCTGACCGTAGTCTAAACTCCCCTTGCAGCAAAGAGACAGATCTAATTTCTTGTGCTAATTTCCTTTTTTTCATTTTTTCCTAATCCTCTAAATAGTCTGTGACTCATAGTTTATCGAAATTCTTGATACGTCGTGGGTTATGCGTACTGCGCAATACGCGATACGATATACGCAATACGAGAATGTCGAGGGAAATAATTGTCCCGAGACATTCCCTGGGGCTTACATCCTTTCCAGCAATTTCATTCCTAAGAACTTCATCCCATTTCCCAGGACCTGTTTTGTAGCCCAGAACAAATTCATTCTTGCCCTGGCTATTGTTGAGACTTCCCCTTTTACTCGCATTAAATGGTAAGCCTTATGAAAATAGCGAGCCAGTTCGAGTAAATAAGTGCAGAGGAAGGATGGTTCATATTTTTCCCCGGCTAGTTTAACTATTTCCGGATATCCGGTCAGCCATCTAATTAAAGAGACCGCCTCTTTTTCTTTGAAAAGAGAATAGTCAATCCTGTCGGTTAATTCAATACCAGACTTTCTCATTATGCCGGCTATACGAGCATGAGCATTTTGTAGGTAAAGACCAGTGTCTCCTTCGAAATTTAGTATCTTGTTCCAGTCAAACTCATAATTCTTGATTCTCTTATTAGATAAATCAGCAAAAATGATGGCTGATAATCCACAAATGTCAGCGGTCAATTTTGCATTACTCAGTTGGGAAAACTTTTCCAGATTAGTTTTCATCTTTTCCAGGGCTCTTTTTTGACCTTCATCCAGGAGATCTTCCAGGAATATTACCTTACCCTTGCGGGTGGACATTCCCTGCACTCGTCCGAAGTCAACATGAATACAGTGGCTGGCCCATTTTCTTCCTAGAAGCTCCAGAATCTTAAAGAGCTGCTCAAAATGAAGTTTTTGGTCTGTTCCTACAACATAGAGCATTTTATGGAAATGATACTTTTGGTAGCGTTCATCTGCGGCAGCGATATCTCGCGTTAAGTAGAGAGTTGTCCCATCTTCTTTTTTGAGCAGGGCTATGTTAAGGTTATATTCTTGCAGGTCAATAATTTTTGCTCCTTGTGAGGACTGCCAGAGCTTCTTGTCTTTGATTTCCCCTATTATTTTCTTCATATATTCGTTATATTGGCTCTCCCCGCTATAGACATCAAAAGAGATACCCAGTCTATTATAGATTTCCTCATATTTCTTAATGGAAAGGGCACGGAACTTTCGCCAGTATTCTAAAATTTCACTATCTTTATTCTCCATCCTTTTAAATAGCTCTCTAGCCTTAGAGTGCAAAGAAGGGTCTTCTTCAGCCGCCTGGTTTACTTTTACGTAAAGCTTATATAGATATTTAAGAGGGTCCTCTTTCAATTTTTCCTTATCTCCCCATTTCTGAAAAGCCAGGACAAGTAGTCCAAATTGTTTACCCCAATCACCCAGATAATTAATGGAAATTACCTTATATCCAAGAGCTTGATAGACATTCTTAAGGCAGTTACCAATGATGGTTGAGCGCAAGTGTCCTACATGGAAAGGCTTGGCTATGTTAGGAGAAGAATAGTCAATAACTATTGTTTGATTGCTTCCGATATCAGTTTCGCCAAACTTCTCTTTTTTTTGGTATATTTCAGAAAGGATTTCTTTTGTCAGGATTGTGTTATCAACTCTAAAATTTACATAGGGACCTATGTTTTCCACTGAGGAGATACCTTCAATTTTTCCAAGCTCTTTTGCAATGGTCATGGCTATTTCAGAGGGTGGCTGATGACGGATTTTACTTAGCTGAAAACAAGGGAAAGCAAAATCACCTCGGTTGGATTCGGTAGGTATCTCCAGCATCCTCTCTATATTCTCTTCAGGGAGGTTTACCACTTTTGCCAGCCCTGATATTATATTTTTCTTGAATTTGGTCACCTGAAATCCCCATAAATCGTTGCTCGTTGCTAGTTGCTCGTCGCTCGAAATAAGCTCCACAACCCCTAGATTGCCACGCTCCTTCGGAGTTCGCAATGACGTGTTTCACTGAGTTTTTACGAAATAGGGCTGAATAGATACAAAAAATATACTGATAAACGTTTTTGCATTTACACAGAAGAAGATATACAGAGAAAGTTATCGGAGACAAAGAAATGAAAAATCTGGAAAGAACAAAACTACTAAGACAGGCTCTGGAAAAAGATAAAGGGATTCTGCGTCTTGCTCCTACATGGGTGCCCAGGCAGCTTTTGGCACCAGGTGGTCGACTGAAGCTAGACAGGAGAGATCTGTATGCTTTTGGCGCAGATAGAGGAGGTATTGAGGAGAGGTGGCTTGCCTCTACAATCAATGCGGATAATGGACCAGGAACCCCTGCGGACGAGGGTTTAAGTTATATTGTCATAGATGGTAAAAAGGCGATTCTTCTTAAAGAGGCTATTGGGCTAGAAGGAGAGGCTATTCTGGGAAAGGAGATTATGGAAAAATATGGAGGTTGGGATGTATTAGCCAAGTTTTTTGATATTTCAGGTGCTATTCCCCATCATCTTCATCAAAGTGACGAACAGGTAAAGCCATTAGGTAAAAGAGGAAAACCAGAAGCCTACTATTTTTCTCAACAGCTCAACCTTGTGGAAAATAGGTTTCCCTACACCTTTTTTGGCCTGCAGCCCGGAACAACGAAAGAGGATATTAAGAGGTGCCTCAAACGCTGGAATGAGGGGGACAACGGTATCCTGACTTATTGTCAAGCCTACAAGCTTCAGCCAGGAACAGGCTGGTTCGTGCCTCCCTGCATCCTTCATGCTCCTGGCTCTCTTG
>JAUWRE010000039.1 GCA_030610725.1 Candidatus Aerophobota bacterium
AGAATTAAAATCTTGCACACTAAATAACTGGAGAATAGGGACAGCGACCATTTATTATTGATAGATTGAGCCGGTGCATCTAGACCCTTGACGCACCACGGACATCAAGGGCTGTACCGACGGATTTTCCTCATCATATTGCTCAGAGGGGAAATCATTAGCAAGAAGAAGATAATGATTTGAGCATCTATCACGCTTACTGCATTGTGTGGTAGGCAGAATAGCAGGAGACTCATTTAATGGTTAGAGAAGAAGTTCCAAACATTATTTCCCAAGGCGAATCTTTCACTGTGGAATTTAAAGGTGAGGAGAAATCTCCCTTATCTGACTATGAATTATATAAAGCAGTTGTATGCCTTGCCAATGGCAACGGGGGTTTACTTCTGATCGACCTGTGTGTACTGCCAGCGGGCTATATGTCCGCCGTGCCATTATGGGAACGGACAAACCTGGGTGCGTCCCCTTTTATGTAACCTGTCATGTAACAGTGTAATGAGGATATGATGACTGTTGTATTGTTTGAAGACGAAATAACATTATTGAAGAAGACTTGTAAGCATGGCGCGTATGAATATAGCAATCCATCAGAAAACTTCAGAACTTGCACCACTTCACATTTTAAAGGAGCTGCATGGCAAGAAAGGTACGGTGTTTATATAGTGCGTCAGCGTGATACTCAGGAAGTTCTTTATATCGGTAAAAGTGGAACCATAGATTCACAAGGACGCTTCAAAGGCCAAGACATACCGAAGAGACTGAAAAATGTAAAAGAGGGCAATGTGTCCCCCGACAAATGGTTTCAGGACCTTCTTCAAGAGAAAGGTCCTCTAGTCATCGAGTACATTCTCCTCTCGACATCAAGATCACCGGCATTCGTTGAAGCAACTCTCTTACAGGCATATCTGAACGAATATCATCGCTTACCATACCGGAACAAGTCACTATAAGGTATCGCGCAGCCTCCTGACTACGCACCCAAAGTCCGTGTTTTGTCGAGAGTTACACTTAATCCTAGAATGCTATGGTTCCAGCAAAAGACCTCTAATCAACAGCTTTACATAACTTGAATGTCCACCCGGAGGCCTGGACTCTTTTTGGCCATAACAGACTGAAGATTATCTAGATTTATCCAAGGCTTTCCTCAGGAAGTTCTGTTAGCGCTTCTTTTGATAACTGATAATGAGATACCCAGTATTTGAAAGAAATTGCCGAAAGAACTCTTTGAGGAGGAGATTTCATGCAAACTTTGAAGACCTGGGCTGCAAAGAGTAAGTTTAGTTATACTGGTTCTGTGAAGCAGGGAACAAGAATTACTTACGGAAGGGGATTTTCTTTAAGTATATCTGCAAGTCAATATGCTGAATTGCTTAACCACTTTCGAGGCACTACCGTGGATATTGGAACATCACGCACTGATCCACCTCGCGGTAGCGTTGGAGAATGGCTACAAAGCAATGTTACCAAGGTAGCAATAGCTTCATATGTTGGTCCTATTCTAATTGTTGAAGGATATGGCGGAAAAGTAGGTGGATCAAGAATTAGGTTCAAGGAACTGCAATGTTCGGAAACGGAGGACAAATATTAGATTTCTATGAACGACCCGGCTGACAACATGCATCTTTATACTTAGCGACTTTGAAGGTGTAGAAAATGCCACGTCTCAAAGCGACGAATCACCAGCCAATAAGATTGGATGAAACTTGAATCTCACCCGAGTGCTCCAAACACATTGACAATTACTGAGATTTAGCCTCAGAAAGATTTTTTGAGTGATCTAGTTCGAGGCAAATAGTCAATTAGAATAGGGGAGTCTTGTGACCAATTTGTGACCATAGTGGGTACAAATTGAGGCAAATTCACACAAACTGGTACGAACACAAAAAAGCTAGACGCTAGTCTGAATCCAGCATTCGCCCATTTGGTAGGGCTATCAAAACCCCGGGTCATAGGTTTCCTAAACCGCGGGCCGCGGGTTCGAGTCCTGCCAGGCGCACCAACGTCTTAAATATCGTCAGAGAGAGGGTTTGCAAGTTATTGGTTGAGGCATGTCTTCCTGTATCCTACTCAAACAATAAGTCTACCCGGCTCAGGTTCTTTGGGCTGTTTAACCTCATCAATCCTCATCCCGCCGTATCCCCTTCGGTAGCGGTAATATGTTCGTTCGATTACCTCTATTTTTCTAGTAGCCTCACCCGTCGTTAATCCCCGACTGAGAAGAATCTCGGTGTCCCGGACCTTATCGATACTTTGTTCGGGTCTGTAGTTTCTTCTCATCATTTGAATCTCGCCTTTTTTCGATCCTTGGTCTGACACTATACCTGGACCGATTCTAGGGGGGTAGGTCAGCTTAACAAGAATATTCTCTACTTTTATCCTTTTTAAATAAAAACAAAAAGATAAATATATAAGGTTTGTGTTCTACTCAGCACCCTTGGGGCAAGGTGCCCGGTAGTTTAAGGCACTGTGCGGCCTCACTTGATTGTACTCTTTCCACCATGATATTTAATCATATATGTTTGACTATCTTTCATGATTTTGGAAAATAGACTTGACTATTTTCTATTTCTGTGTATAATAGTCTTCATGTATCGTAGGCAAATTGAATCTATTACTAAAGATCTGAACAAAAAAATTGTCTTCATAGTCGGCCCAAGACAAGTTGGGAAAACTTGGCTCGCCCTAGAAGTTAGGAAACGATTTGATAATACGAGCTATCTAAATTATGACAGCTTTGAAGACCGTCAAATCATAAAAGATGAATCCTGGCTTCAATCAACTGAATTACTGATTCTCGATGAATTACATAAAATGCCAGGATGGAAAAACTATCTTAAGGGAGTGTTCGATACAAAATCTAAAAACCTCAAAATACTTGTTACTGGAAGCGCTAGACTTGATATGTTTAGGCAAACTGGCGATTCTCTGGCCGGAAGATTTTTCACCCATCGATTGTTACCGTTTTCCATTTCTGAGCTTCAGGAAGATCCAATAAGCAATGATATTGAGAGGTTTATTACTAGAGGAGGTTTCCCAGAGCCTTTTCTTTCAAAGAATGAGGTTGAGGCGAAACGGTGGAGAAACCAGTATATAGATGGTCTTATTCGGACAGATATACTTGATTTTGAGAGAATCCATAATTTCAGAACAATGCAGATGGTTTTTGAACTTCTCAGGAGGAAAGTAGGCTCACCTGTATCCTATGCGTCTATTGCACGGGATGTTAATGCTTCGCCAACGACAATGATTAAATATGTCCAGATACTTGAAGCTCTATATATAATCTTCAGGGTTACCCCTTATTCAAGAAATATCGCTCGGTCTATATTGAAAGAACCAAAAATATATTTTTTTGATAGCGGTCTTGTTATTGGAGATGATGGTGCAAAGTTTGAAAACTTTGTAGCATTAAGTTTGTTGAAACATATTTTCGGTAAGAATGATTATGAAGGTGAAAATTTTGATCTGAAATATCTTCGTACAAAAGATGGAAAAGAAGTAGATTTCTGTCTTACAAATAATAATGAAACCGTGGAAGTGATTGAAGCAAAAATCCGTCGTTCAAATACATCTCAAAACCTAAAATATTTTTGTGAAAAGTATCGCCTGAAAGGTGTTCAGATAGTAAAAGAACTAAAAAGAGAAAGAACGATGGGAGAAATTGATATCCTTAAAGCTAATTCATATTTAAGAGAGCTATTTCTTTGAAGAAATAGCAGGCATGAAGGACAGATTAATTCATTTTTACTTTGGCTTAGATTATAAACTAGTCTGGCAAACTATAGAAGAGAGAATGCCAGAAGTAAAGCCTCTGTTCAGAAAAGTCAGTGACTCGCCCCCATTAATAGCACCACTTCTTAAGTTTCCCCCCTTTTGTGACCAATTTGTGACCATCCCTGTCACCTTAACTTGATAGTATAGGAATTTCCTTTTTTCCCTCACTTCAATCCTCCCCCCATAGGCTAACCTTTACCCACATCTTCCCTTCCATTATGGGGCAACCTTTTACCACGAGTCTTCTATTCGTTAACAATATTTTTATTGTATCATTTTTACCCTCTTTAAACAATACTGCACTTTCAAATTAACAAACATAGTGTTTACAGCACTACCAAATTTTTTTACCAAGCCTGCCTTTTTGCTGGACACGGGAAAAATTTCTTGTATAATAATCATACCCATTAAACTCATTAGCAAAAAAATTCTTTCAGGAGAAACGCGTTGAAACCTATATCAATCTGTGGTCATCAAATGTCCAGTGACGATTTGAATCTTCTGAAGAGAATTGTAGAACAGCACCAAAAAAGCATCCGTATTACCATCTCCAGAGAATTATGTAAAATATTTAAATGGTACCAGCCAAACGGCAAACTCAAAGAAATGAGTTGTCGGGTGGCCTTATTAAAACTTCATCGACAAGGTTTTATAAAACTTCCAGAACCTACCTGTAAAAATGGCAATGGTAAAAACTGCATTAAACACACTCTTCAGGGCAATCCCGGTAAAATCATTAACCAACCCTTAAAGGCGCTTCTGCCCATTGAAATATCATTAGTTAATAATTCTCCTCAATCCCAACTATGGAATGAATTGGTAGAGAGATACCACTACCTGGGTTACAAGCCTCTAATAGGCGCTCAAATCAGGTATCTATTTCGCTCTTCCTTTAGCATCCTGGGAGTTATTGGTTTTAGCGCTGCCGCCTGGAGGATTGCCTCCCGAGACCAGTGGATAGGCTGGTCAGAGCCTCAGCGCAAGAAAAATTTGATCTATGTAGTTAATAACGCTCGCTTCCTTGTCTTGCCCTGGATTCAATGCAAAAATTTAGCTTCTAAACTACTATCACTAAGCATTCAACGGCTACCTTATGATTGGCTTTCCCTCTATCGATATAAACCGGTATTGCTCGAGACCTTTGTAGAGCAAAACCGTTTTCGTGGCACCTGCTACCGGGCTGCCAATTGGATCGGGGTTGGCCAAACCAAAGGAAGAGGTAAATTAGATCGCTTGCACCAACATCAACTCCCGATTAAGGAGATATTTCTCTATCCTTTAATGAAAAACTTTAGAGAAATTCTTTGTTCCTAATGAAAAAGATTAATTCCTCAAAATCTTGTGCTAAGTTAACCCAGGCTCAGAACTGGGCAGAAAGAGAATTTGGCACAGCTGAATTGGGTGATCAGCGTCTAAACAAACGGCTCACCATGATCGCCAACTTTTTTACCAATAACCCCACTCTTTCAATCCCTCAGGCCTGTGGCTCCTGGAAGGTCACCAAAGCAACCTATCGATTCTTTGATAATGATAGGGTAAAAGAGAAAGAGATTCAAGTAAGTCATTTAAACGCTACTGAAAAACGAGTGAGCAATCAAAGAACGGTTCTGGCTATCCAGGATACAACCCAATTGGATTTCACCCACCATCCGGGCACAAAGGGACTTGGCTTACTGAGCGATGAATCCCATCTTGGTCTATTTTATCACCCCACCCTGCTCCTTACCCCTGAGAAGATTCCCCTTGGCCTTATCGACCAACAGGTTTGGACTAGACCCCCTGAAGACTTTGGTAAAAGAGATCAGCGTAAAAAGCGTCCCATATCTGAAAAAGAAAGTCAAAAATGGCTGATTAGTTTAGAGGAAACCGCTAAACTGCAAGAAAAAATGTCCTCTGTCCACTTTGTCAATATTGGTGACAGGGAGGCAGATGTTTTTGATCTCTTTCTTGAGTCTAAAAACTTAAAGCAAGATATCCTGGTGCGGGCTGCCTGGAATCGCTGTATAGAGCATCCCGAAAAATACCTGTGGGAGCATATGAGAAAGGTATCTATCTCGGGTGATATTACTATTACGGTGCCCCGTAAAAAAGGACAACCTCACCGAGAGGCAATACTTTCCATCCGCTATGATAGTATCTCTTTAAAACCTCCCATACATCGCTACAAAGAAAAAGAGCTCAAGCCCGTGAGGGTATGGGCTGTCTGGGTCCATGAATCAAACTCGCCAGATGGGGTGGAACCAATCTCCTGGATGCTCCTCACCACAATACCTGTTCATTCCTTTGAAGAGGCACTGGAAAAGGTGCAGTGGTATACCTGTCGTTGGCAAATTGAAATCTTTTTCAAAATCCTTAAAAGTGGCTGTCGTATTGAAGAGATTCAATTGGCAACTGCTGAGCGCATCAAACGCTGTCTTATTCTATATGCTATCATAGCATGGCGAGTTCTTTTCCTGACCATGGTCTCAAGAAATATCCCTGAGATGCCTTGTGATGTACTTCTAGAACTCGAGGAATGGCAGGCCCTTTATTGCTTTATCAATCAAACTAAAACTCCACCACCTGAACCGCCAACTTTAATGGAAGCTACCCGCATGATTGCCAGGCTTGGGGGCTTCCTTGGACGTAAGCATGATGGCCATCCAGGTCCCATTGTTATCTGGCGAGGACTCCAACGCCTAAGTGATATTACTTCTGCCTGGAGCCTTGCTCGATCCCCATAACCATAGCTCATTTCTTCTCAATTTTCAAAGAACTACTGGTACAACACCACGATTAGCTTCGCTCGACGCCCATAACCATAACTCATTTCCTCTTATCCAATTCTCCTGGGGGCTGAGTGACTATCTTTGCAATTCAAAAGACAATATGTTATAATATATCTTCCTAATCTTCATTGGCTGATGTTTTACTAACATCAGTTCTGTTCCACGGTCTTTTGACTATAGATATCAGCCAGTGAATTATTCTCACCAAATCTCCCCTTTTAATTTGTGGGTAAAGGTTAGCCACAGGGGAGAGGGAAGGGTGAGGGGGTAAGTTCATAGACAGAGAGATTATGATTTTTTAGAACAGATAAAAAGGAGGAAAATAAAGATATGGAGTACCGATTTCTTGGGAATACCGGTTTGAAGGTTTCTGAGCTTGCTTTTGGAACACAAACGTTCGGCTGGGGTGCTGATGAGAAAACCGCTCATGCCCTGGCAGATTTATTCCTGGAGGCGGGAGGTAATCTGTTTGACACAGCCGATTCATATAATAGCGGCCTAGCAGAGTCAATGCTCGGTTCCTGGTTAAAAGCCAGAAAAAACAGACATTCAGTGATTGTTGCCACTAAAGTCTTTTTTCCTACCGGAGATGGTCCTAATGATGCCGGCGCATCGCGAAAGCACATTTTCCACTCCATCAATGAGAGTCTAGGCAGACTGAAAACAGATTACGTTGATCTGTACCAGATTCACTGTTTTGACCTATCAACACCATTAGAAGAGACCCTGAGTGCCCTGGATGATTTAGTTCGGGCCGGAAAGATTCGTTATATGGGGGCTTCTAATTACACTGCCTCCCAACTAGAAAAAGCTTTAATGCTCAGCGAAATTCACCAATGGGAATCTTTTAGCGCCCTGCAAGCCGAATACAGCCTCATTGTGAGAAGTACAGAGTGGGAGCTTCTCCCCCTCTGCAAAGAGGAGGGAGTGGGTTTTCTGGCCTGGTCTCCGGTGGCAGGCGGATGGCTTACCGGCAAGTACGGACGAAATCAACCACCTCCATCCAACAGCAGAGTGGGTAGGAAAGATAGATGGGATGATCAACCAGAGCAGCGTGAAAGTGAACTCACCTGGCGGATTATTGATAACCTTATTGAAATAGGCAAAGATTGCGGAAAAACTCCTGCTCAAATAGCACTGAACTGGATTCTGCAACAACCCGGGATAACTGCCTCCATCTTGGGCGTACGCACTTTAGAGCAGCTAAAAGAAAATTTAGGGTGTATAGGTTGGCAGCTTTCAGAGGAAGAGATGAATAAACTGAAAAAAGCAAGCGATGTCCCTCTCCCGTATCCATACCGGTTCATTGAAAGGTATACCAGGAGAAGATAAAGCATTTAAGTCTGTACTAATTAATCAAGAAAACCTACTGCAAGTGAACGACCTCACATCAGAGCTGGGGGGTATTCTTACTCTCACCCATTTTCCGGTTGACAAAAATTCTGTTTTGACTATACTATATCATAGAATTAAGTTCTATAATATAGAAGAGGAACGACTTGTCTAAAAAACAACCTAGTTATCCCCTGAAGGCTTTGGATAAATCTTTGGCAATTCTTGAGATTTTATCTCAAAAGAACTCTCCTTTGAGTATAGCTGAGCTCAGCGAAAGATTAGGTATCTACCCCAGTACCATCCACCGCATTCTGGACACTTTAAGATATTGGGGGTATGTAGAGCAGGATTCCCATAC
>JAUWRE010000133.1 GCA_030610725.1 Candidatus Aerophobota bacterium
GGAAAGATATTCACACCTCGCAGGACAAACATATCATCCACTCTGCCCTTGATTCGGGATATGCGGCGGTGGATTCGTCCACATTTGCAGGGTTCAGGATAGATACTGGTTAAATCACCAGTTCTATACCTTAAAAGTGGCATTGCTTCTCTATTTATGGCGCTGAGTACCAGCTCCCCTTCTTCCCCCTCTCTTAAAACCTCCAGAGTCTCCGGGTCAATAATCTCCATAATGAAATTATCCTCCCAGAGGTGCATTCCTTCTTTTTGCTTGCATTCAAAAGCAACTCCCGGGCCATTCATCTCAGAAAGTCCATAGGAATTATAGGCATCCACAGAAAAAATTTCCTCAATTTTGCGCTTTGTGGCCTCTGAATAAGGCTCTGCCCCTAAATAGAATATACGCAGGTTAAAATCATTGCTGGGATTTAACCCCAATCTCTCCATGACTTCAGCTAAGTAAAGAGCATAACTAGGAGTCAGGTGTAATATGGTAGTACTGAAGTCACGCATCAACCCTATCTGCCGCTCGGTGTTACCAGCTCCCCCTGGAATTACCAATAACCCTGCTCTCTCTGCTCCATAATGAAAAATGAGACCTCCGGTAAAGAGCCCATAGCTCATCATATTTTGAAAAACATCCTCAGGCCCGCCTCCTGTCATCTTTATAGAACGAGTTATCAATTGAGCAGCCTGGTCTATATCCTTCTGAGTAAATAGCACAGCCTTCGGCTTTCCAGTGGTACCAGTAGAGGTATGTAACCTTACCAGACTGGATAGGGGAGAAGCTAGAAATCCATAAGGATATCCGGCACGCAGGTCTTTCCTGGTAGTAAAAGGAAGTCTCTTTAAGTCTTTCAGGCTTTTTATATTTTCAGGTTTTACCCCATTGGCGCGGAATGCTTCTCTGTAAAAAGGTACTTTATGATAGACTCTTTTCGATACTTTTTTCAATCCTTTTAGCTGCAGCTCCTCCAGACATCCTCTAGTAAGACATTCTGGATTCTCTTTCTGACGCCTCACTATAGTTCTCCCCTCATTTCCTCTCTCTTTTATCAATTAATCTCCTACCCATAGCTTCTCTGGCAAAGAAGTCAGGTTCAACTAACTTAACCTCAACACTAATACCTAAATCCTGATAGACTTCTCTTTCCCCTCTGGACTTCAATTCTTGCAGCTTCTTCATTTCGTCAAAAAAGATTTCTTCCGAAATCTCCACCAGTACCTCAACTATGTCCTCACCATCCCTTCGAGTAATCACCACGCAAATATGAGGCTCAATTTTCTCAATCCGGGAAAAAATGCGCTCAATCTGGGAAGGAAAGAATCTCACTCCCTTGATGGTTACCAGTTCATCAGTACGACCGGCTACTTTTTTCATCTTAATTAGAGTTCGCCCGCATTTACAAAGAGAAGTATCCAGAGTAGTAATGTCCCCTGTTCGATATCTAATAAGTGGAAATGCCTCCTTGGTAATGGTGGTAAGCACCAATTCTCCCTTCTCTCCTAAAGGAAGCACCTCCTCAGTCTCGGGGTCTATTATTTCCGAAATAAATTGGTCCTCGAAAATGTGAAGCCCCTCCTTTTCTTCACATTCCCCGGCTACCCCTGGCCATACTATCTCGCTTAAACCGTAATTATCGGTTGCCTTTATGTTGAGTTCATCTTCTATCTGCTTTCTGGTCCTCTCTGAAAAAGGCTCGCCGGTAAAAAGACCTCTTTTTAGATAAATATCAGCCGGACCCAATCCCTTTTTTCGAATAGCTGCGGTCAATCTAAGCCCAAATCCGGGAGTAGCTACTAATGCTGTAGTGCGATAATCTCGAGCAATCACTACCTGCCGTGCTGGGTCGAGATTGGAGCCCGGTATAACTGATGCCCCTATCAACTCGGCCCCATAATGGAAACCAAGCCCCCCACCGAATAGGCTATAATCAAAGCATATCTGCACCACATCATCTTTTGTCACGCCACCAGCAGAAAGTATGCGAGCGCTTGCTTCCGTCCAATGGGTCAGGTCATTCCTGGTGTACCCCACAACGATAGGCTCTCCGGTGGTGCCAGAAGTACATTGGAGTCTTACCACTTCTCGAAGAGGAACAGCAAACATTTCGTAAGGATAGCTCTGGCGCAAAGTAGTCTTACTGGTAAAAGGAATTTTGGCTAATTGCTCTAAAGAATTAATCTCCTCTGGTACTAACCCTACCTGGTCAAACAATCTTCGGTAAAAAGTAACGCTTCGACGGACTCTATTAAGAGTAGCCTGAAGCCTTTCTAATTGTAGCTGCTTTAGTTCATCTCTTGCCATGCATTCAAAATGAGAATTCCAGATAGACATCTATTCTACCTCCCCGTTGCTTGTTGCTCGTCGCTAGTTGCTCGAAAAAGCAAAAAAATCAAGTTCTAGTAGAACATTTTAAAAATATCCTCATATTTCTTCCTGTTATTGGCGAGGAGTGAAGTAATTCCTTGATTGATAAGAATTCGAGATTGCTTCGCTGACGCTCGCAATGACAAACCATAAAATCATTTAGGAAACGGGCTACTAGGTTTCAAAATATAAATCGTATAGTTCTTAGTCTTCTTCCATACGCTATATGCTAAAACAGGCGAGCGACTAGCAACTAGCGACGAGCAACGAATTATTCCCAGACCTCTTTGTATTCTCTGCCTAGATAGGCTCTCCTCACCTCCTGGTTATGGAGAAGTTCCTGCGACATTCCTTGAAGAACCACCCTTCCCGTCTCTATAACATAGGCTCTGCTAGATATTCTTAACGCCGCCTCAGCATTTTGCTCTACTAAAAGAATAGTAGTGCCCTGCTTATGTAGTTCAGATATTATTTGGAAAATCTGAGTGGTTATCAGAGGAGCCAGCCCCATAGAAGGCTCATCCATCAAAATAAGCTTTGGTCTTGCCATAAGAGACCGCCCAATAGCCAGCATTTGCTGTTCTCCTCCACTGAGAGTGCCCGCTATCTGTGACTTTCTTTCTTTTAGAATAGGAAAAAGGACAAATACCTTCTCTAAGTCACTCTTAATCTCAGACTTTTTGTCTTTTCTATAACGCTGGTAAGCTCCCAGAACAAGATTGTCTATGACGGTCAGGGGAGCGAATAACTGCCTTCCTTCCGGTACCAGGCTAACCCCCATTCTAATTATCTGCCGGGGATTTCGCTGTATAATATCAGTATCAGAGAAAAGAATCTGTCCGGTTAGGGAGGAAACCAATCCCACAATAGAGTTGAGTAAGGTGGTTTTCCCAGCGCCGTTTGCTCCAATCAAGGACACCACTTCACCCTCTTCAACATGCAAAGAAACTCCTTTCAAGGCTTGCATACGCCCATAATAACTTTTAAGATTTCGTATAGTTAGCATTCTCTGTTTCTCTCTTGCCAAGATAAGCAGTTATCACCGCTTCATTATTTTGGACCTGGCGTGGGGTTCCTTCCGCAATAACCTGACCAGAATTAAGAACAACCACTTCCTCAGATACCTCCATCACCATCCCCATATCATGTTCTACTAGAAGGATGGTAATTCCAATTTCCCGAATTCGGTAAATAAGCTGAACCATCTCACCGGTCTCAGGAATACTGAGCCCAGCTACTGGTTCATCGAGTAAGATTAGTTCTGGTTCCGTGGCCAGGGCTCGGGCAAATTCTAATAACTTCCGTTGTTGAAAGACAAGGCTGGAAGCCACCTCATCTTTCTTAGCCTCTAATCCCACAAAAGAAAGCATCTCTAAAGAATATTCACGGATTCTTTTTTCTTCAGCTCGGGTTTTTCTTAAATTCAGAGCAGCAGCCAAAAAACCTGACCTGGTTCGACAGTGGCGTCCCAGCATCACATTCTCCAAAACGGACATATTCTCAAACACCCGAACATTCTGAAAAGTGCGCGAAACTCCTTTTTCTGCAATAACATAGGATTTAAGTCCGCTAATTCTTTGCTCTTTGAATTTGATTGTGCCAGAAGTTATTGGGTATATTCCAGAAATGAGATTAAAAATAGTGGTTTTGCCTGCTCCATTAGGACCGATAAGGGCTTTAATTTGATGGGGATTTACCTCGAAGTCTACCCCATCTACAGCAGTTACCCCTCCAAAACTTTTCTCTAATTTTTCAATTCGGAGAATAGGGCCCATGTTATTGCCTCTTTTATCCTTTT